>NZ_LYSO01000106.1:0-21312 GCF_001728935.1 Pseudomonas sp. AP42 | reverse complement strand
CGGGGCGCCTAAGATCAAGATCAAAAGCAGATCAAAAGCGGCTCGCTTCGCATCGTGGTTACCTGGAAGCTGCCGCCCATACATTACTCGCTGTGCTCAAACCCGCCGCGCAAACGTATCGCTATGGCTACCCGACACCTTGCGGCAATGCACCAGCGCGTCGCGAATCATGAAGTTCACCAGCGTCGGCGACACCCCAAGCTCCTTGGCGATGTCTTTTTGCGGCACGCCATGCAGGCGGTACATCTCGAACGCGTAGCGGGTGCGCTGTGGCAACTCCGTCAGGGCGTCGGCGATGTTTTCCAGGGTGTTGAAATTGATGTGCGAGGTTTCCGGTGAAGCGCCGTGAATAACCACATTCAAGCCTTCCTCTTCGGTCCCGGAGTATTTGAGCTCCAGGGCCTGCTTGCGGTAGTGATCGATCGCCAGGTTGCGCACGATCTGGAACAGATAACTCAGTTGGGCCTTGAACGATGAGGTGATAGTCGGTGCCGACTGCAGCCGAAAATAGGCGTCTTGCACCACGTCTTCGGCGCGGGAGCGGCACCCGGTGATGCGGGCCGCGATCTTCACCAGGATCAGCCGATTGTCGACGAACGCCTGAAGAAGGGGTGAATCGCACCTGCCTGTGGATACTGGTTCCGTCATGGAAATCACCTTGTTGCTAATAGGTTAGGGGAGGGCATCCCTGCTGAGGCCTCCTACACATCGGGCAACAAATTATGCTGAATGATAATGATTGTCAAATGAGAAGGCGAACTAATCTTATGCCTTGGGCAAAGGTGTGAACCACGTCTCGCTCGCCCCCGGCGACTAATTATTTGCCGCCTCCGTCCGTTCTCATGGGTGACAGGTTCGTTAGCACAACGGCCAAGGATCAGCACCCGCAGGAGGACCAGATGGGTTTTTATCGTGCATTCAGCGTGTTTCAGTTTGGAGTCCTCGCCGGATGAGCACGCCCCTGCGGCTACGCCTGTTTTGCCTGCCCCATTCAGGCGCCAGCGCCTCGGTCTATGCGCGCTGGCGCCGGGTGCTGCCGGACTGGTTGCAAGTGTGCGCGCTGGAATTGCCGGGGCGCGGCATGCGCATGGACGAGCCGTTGCAGCGCGATATCAAGGCCCTGGCCGCGCAGCTTGCTGAAGAGATCAGCCGTGATCTGGATGGCCCTTATGCCTTGTTCGGCCACAGCCTTGGCGGGCTGTTGGCGTTTGAACTGGCTCACGCTTTAAACGCGCGCAATCTGCCTGCGCCCCTGGCGTTGTTTGCGTCCGGTACGGCGGGCCCGGCGCGTCGTGATGTGAGCGAGTACGCCGTCGAAAAGACCGATGCCCAACTCATTGCCCGCCTGCGCGAATTACAGGGGACCGCCGAAGAAGCCCTGGCCAACCCTGAGTTGATGCAACTGATGTTGCCGATCCTGCGCGCTGATTTTCTGCTGTGCGGCAGTTTCACCTATGGCGAGCGCCAGCCCCTGGCGCTGCCGATCCATGTGTTCGGTGGCAAGCAGGACAGCGTGCGTGCCGACCAGTTGCTCGACTGGCAACTCGACGCCGCCAGTGGGTTTTCCCTGGACATGTTTGACGGCCACCACTTCTTTCTCGTGCAGCACGAAAGCGCCGTGCTGCGCTGTGTGCGTCGCTATGCCGACGAGCACCTGACGCGCTGGCGCATTGGCGCGGCACGGCAGCTCGCCGCCGGCTGAACCCCACCGTTTCCCGAATTTCCCGTAAGCCGATTTCAGGCAGGAACCCCATGATGGACGCCTTCGAACTCCCCCGCACCCTGGTCCAGTCCCTTCAACAGCGTGCTGCGCAGACGCCGGACCAGGTGGCGTTGCGCTTCCTCGCCGAGAGCGCCGAGCACAGTGTGGTGCTCAGTTATCGCGACCTCGACCAGCGTGCCCGTACCATCGCCGCCGCCTTGCAAGCCAACGCTGGCCTGGGCGAGCGTGCGGTGTTGCTGTTCCCGAGTGGCCCGGACTATGTGGCGGCGTTCTTTGGTTGCCTGTACGCCGGGGTGATCGCGGTGCCGGCGTATCCGCCCGAATCCACGCGCCGTCATCACCAGGAGCGTCTGCTGTCGATCATCATCGATGCCGAGCCGCGGCTGCTGTTGACCATTGCCAGCCTCAGCGAAGGCCTGGCGCAGATTGAAAATGCGCCCACGGTGTTGAGCGTCGACACCTTGGAGGCGCAGCAGGCCGACCAATGGGTCGAGCCCGACCTCAAGGCCGACGACATCGCCTTCCTGCAATACACCTCCGGCTCCACCGCGTTGCCCAAGGGCGTGCAAGTCAGTCACGGCAACCTGGTAGCCAACGAACTGCTGATTCGTCGCGGCTTCGGGATCGACCTCAACCCTGACGACGTGATCGTCAGCTGGTTGCCGCTGTACCACGACATGGGCCTGATCGGCGGCCTGCTGCAACCGATCTTCAGCGGCGTGCCCTGCGTGTTGATGTCGCCGGCCTATTTCCTCGGCCGGCCCTTGCGCTGGCTGGAGGCGATCAGCGAATACGGCGGCACCATCAGCGGTGGCCCGGATTTCGCCTACCGTCTGTGCAGCGAACGGGTCAGTGAGTCGGCCCTGGAGCGCCTCGACTTGAGCCGCTGGCGCGTGGCTTATTCGGGCTCCGAACCGATCCGCCTCGACACCCTGGAACGCTTCGCGGAAAAATTCGCCGCCTGTGGCTTCACCCCGAATAATTTCTTCGCGTCTTACGGCCTCGCCGAAGCCACCCTGTTTGTCGCCGGCGGCAGCCGTGGCCGTGGCATTCCCGCCCTGCGCGTGGACGAGCAGGCGCTGGCCGCCAACCGTGCCGAACCGGGACAGGGCCCTGCGATCATGAGTTGCGGCACTAGCCAGCCGGACCACGCCGTGCTGATCGCCGACCCGCACACCCTCACCGAGCTGCCCGACCAGTGCGTCGGCGAACTCTGGGCCACGGGCCCGAGCATCGCCCACGGCTACTGGCGCAACCCCGAAGCCAGCGCCAAGACCTTCGTCCAGCACGCCGGCCGCACCTGGTTGCGCACCGGTGACCTGGGCTTTATCCGCGACGGCGAGGTGTACATCACCGGGCGCCTGAAAGACCTGCTGATCGTGCGCGGCCATAACCTCTACCCCCAGGACATCGAACAGACCATCGAGCGCGAAGTGGAAGTGGTGCGCAAGGGCCGGGTTGCCGCTTTTGCGGTCAATGACCAGGGCCTGGAAGGCATCGGCATCGCGGCGGAAATCAGCCGCAGCGTGCAGAAAATCCTGCCGCCCGAAGCGCTGATCAAAGCGATCCGCCAAGCCGTGGCCGAGGCCTGCCAGCAAGCCCCGAGCGTGGTGGTGCTGCTCAACCCCGGCGCGTTGCCAAAAACCTCCAGCGGCAAAGTGCAGCGTGCGGCCTGTGCGCTTCGGCATGCCGATGGCAGCCTCGACAGCTACGCGCAGTTCCCTGGGCAGCAGGGGCCGGCGAGCGAAGTGGCGCTGGAATCGGACCTGCAACAACAGATCGCGGCGATCTGGTGCGAACAACTGCAACTGGCCCAGGTGGCGGGCGACGATCACTTTTTCTTGCTGGGCGGCAACTCCATCACCGCGACCCAAGTGGTCGCCCGCCTGCGCGAAACTCTCGGGCTGGAGTTGAACCTGCGCCTGCTGTTCGAAGCGCCGACCCTCGCGGCCTTTGCTGCGGCTGTGGCGGCACTGCAACAGGACGGCGGCGTGGCCCAAGGCGCAATCCACGCGCTGTCGCGTCAAGAAGACCTGCCCCAATCCCTGGCACAGAACAGACTGTGGATCACCTGGCAATTGGACCCTCACAGCAGCGCCTATACCATTCCCGGCGCCTTGCAGCTGCGCGGCGAGCTGGATGAAGACGCGCTGCGCCACAGCTTCCAGCAACTGATCCAGCGCCACGAAGCCCTGCGCACGCGCTTCTACGAACGCGACGGCCAGGCGTTCCAGCGTGTCGAGGCGTCGGCGGATTTCGAACTGCCGATCATCGACCTCAGCGACTTGCCCCACGCCGAGCGCGAAGCCCGTGCGCAACAGGTGCGCGAAGAGCAGGCGCGCAGCCCGTTCGACCTGGAAAAAGGCCCATTGCTGCGGGTGACCCTGGTGCGCCTGGACGATGAAGAGCACCAATTGCTGGTGACCTTGCACCACATCATTGCCGACGGTTGGTCGCTGAATATCCTGATCGACGAGTTCTCGCGCCTGTACGCCGCTGCCGCCCAGGGCCAACCCCTGGAGCTGCCGCCGTTGGCCTTGCAATACGCCGACTACGGCAGCTGGCAGCGCCAATGGCTGGCCGAAGGCGAAGGCCAGCGACAACTGACGTACTGGAAAGCGCAGTTGGGTGACGAGCATCCGGCCCTGAACCTGGCCACCGATCACCCGCGCGCCGCCCAGCATCGGCACAGCGCCGCGCGCCATAGCGTGCGCCTGGATGCGCGCCTCAGTGCGGCGATACGCCAGACCGCCCAGGCCCATGACTCGACGCCGTTCATGCTGCTGCTGGCGACGTTCCAGACCTTGCTCTATCGCTACAGTGGCCAGCGCGATATCCGTATCGGCGTGCCCAATGCCAACCGTCCGCGCCAGGAAACCCAGGGCCTGATCGGCTTCTTTATCAACACCTTGGTGCTGCGCGCCGAGCTGGACGGGCGCCTGCCGTTCAATCAGCTGTTGGCCGCCACTCGCGAGACCACATTGGCTGCCCAGGCCCATCAGGACCTGCCCTTTGAGCAACTGCTGGAAGCCTTCCCCCAGGCCCGCGAACAGGGCCTGTTCCAGGTCATGTTCAACCACCAGCAACGTGACCTCAGTGCCTTGCGCCGCCTGCCGGGCTTGCTGGCCGATGAGTTGCCCTGGCACAGCCGCGAAGCCAAGTTCGACTTGCAACTGCACAGCGAAGAAGATCGCAATGGGCGCTTGAGCCTGTCGTTCGACTACGCCGACGAGTTGTTCGATTGCGCGACCATCCAGCGCCTGGCCGAGCACTTCATCCATCTACTTCACGCTGTGTGTGCGCACCCACAACACGCCATCGGCGACCTGCCGTTGATGCAGACCGACGAACAGCAGGCCTGGAGCGAAGCCCCTTGCGCGCCGGCCCGGCACTGGTTGCCCGAGCTGCTCAGCCAACAGACGTCGGACGCCACCGCGCTGGTCTGGCAAGACGGCAGCCTGACCTTCGCCCAACTGCACACCCAGGCCAACCGGCTGGCCCATTACCTGCGCGACAAAGGCGTCGGCCCGGACGTGTGCGTAGCCATCGCCGCCGAGCGTTCGCCGCAACTGCTGATCGGCCTGCTCGCCATCATCAAGGCCGGTGGCGCCTACGTGCCGCTGGACCCGGATTACCCCGCCGAGCGCCTGGCCTACATGCTCAAGGACAGCGGCGTGCAACTGCTGCTCACCCAGACCGCCTTGCTCCCCCAACTGCCCAGTGCCGAAGGCGTGTGCGTGATCGCCATGGACAGCCTGCACCTCGACAGCTGGCCGACCCAAGCGCCCGGCTTGCACCTGCACGGCGATAACCTCGCCTACGTGATCTACACCTCCGGTTCCACCGGCCAACCCAAAGGCGTGGGCAACACCCACGGCGCCCTGGCTGAGCGTTTGCAGTGGATGCAGGCCACCTATCAGTTGAACGACACCGATGTGCTGATGCAAAAGGCGCCGATCAGTTTCGACGTGTCGGTGTGGGAATGCTTCTGGCCATTGATCAGCGGTTGCCGCCTGGTATTGGCCGGGCCGGGCGAACATCGCGACCCGCACCGTATCGCGCAGCTTGTGCAGGAACATGGGGTGACCACGCTGCACTTCGTGCCGCCGCTGTTGCAGCTGTTTATCGACGAGCCGCTGGTGGCCGAATGCACCAGCCTGCGTCGCCTGTTCTCCGGTGGCGAAGCCTTGCCTGCCGAATTGCGTAACCGCGTATTGGCACGCTTGCCAGCGGTGCAATTGCACAACCGCTATGGCCCGACCGAGACCGCGATCAACGTCACCCATTGGCAGTGCGCTGCCTCGGATGGCGAGCGCTCGCCGATTGGCCGGCCTTTGGGCAATGTCATCTGTCGCGTGCTGGACGAGCAGCTCAACCCGCTGCCGGCCGGTGTGCCGGGCGAACTGTGCATCGGCGGCATCGGCCTGGCGCGGGGTTACCTGGGCCGTGCCGGGCTGACGGCCGAACGTTTTGTCGCCGACCCGTTGGGCGCGGCGGGCACTCGTTTGTATCGCACCGGTGACCGTGCGCGCTGGAACGCCGATGGCGTGCTCGAATACCTCGGGCGCCTCGATCAGCAGGTCAAACTGCGGGGTTTCCGGGTGGAGCCGGAAGAAATCGAAGCGCGCCTGCTGGCTCTCGCAGGCATCGCCCAAGCCGTGGTGCTGGTGCGTGATGCCCAGTTGATCGGCTACTACACCGCCGACGCCGAACTGGATGAGCAAACGGTCAAAATCGCCCTGGCCGCCGAGTTGCCGGAGTACATGGTGCCCGCGCTGCTGATGCGCCTGGATGCCATGCCCCTGAGCCCCAGTGGCAAGCTCGACCGGCGTGCCTTGCCAGAGCCAGTATGGCAAACCCGCGAACACGTCGAACCGCACACCCCCTTGCAGCTGCAAATCGCCGCGATCTGGCGCGAGGTGCTGGGCCTGCCACGCATCGGCCTGCGCGATGACTTTTTCGCACTGGGCGGGCACTCGTTGCTGGCCACGCAAATCATCTCTCGCACCCGCCAGGCTTGTGACGTCGAACTGCCGCTGCGCACCCTGTTCGAAGCCAGCGAGCTGGGCGATTTTGCCGAGCAGGTCGGGCTGATCCAGGCGGCGGGCCAGCGCAATCAACAGACTGCCATCGCCAAAGTCGATCGCAGCCAGCCAGTCCCCTTGTCCTATTCCCAGCAGCGCATGTGGTTCCTCTGGCAGATGGAACCGGACAGCCCGGCCTACAACGTCGGCGGCATGGCGCGCCTGCGCGGTGTACTGGATGTGGGGCGTTTCGAGGCCGCCTTGCAGGCCTTGATCATGCGTCACGAAACCCTGCGCACCACCTTCCCCAGTGTCGATGGTGTTGCCTGTCAGAAGGTCTCGGCGCAAACCACTGTGCGCATGGGCTGGCAGGACTTCTGCGCACTGGATGAGCCGCAGCGCCAGCAGCGTTTGCAGCAACTGGCCGATGTCGAGGCGCACACGCCGTTCAACCTGGAAACCGGGCCGCTGTTGCGCGCTTGCCTGGTCAAGGCCGGCGAGCAAGAACATTACCTGGTGCTGACCCTGCACCATATCGTCACCGAAGGCTGGGCCATGGACATCTTTGCCCGTGAACTCAGCGCCCTGTATGAAGCCTTTATCGACGAGCGCGACTCGCCGCTGCCAGCGTTGCCGGTGCAGTACCTCGACTACAGCGTGTGGCAACGCCAGTGGATGGAAGCCGGTGAGCGCCAGCGCCAGCTGGACTACTGGACCGCCCAACTGGGCAACGAACACCCATTGCTGGAACTGCCCGGCGACCGTCCACGGCCGCCGGTGCAAAGCCACCGGGGCGAGCTGTACCGCTTTGACTTGAGCGATGAGCTGGCCGCCCGCGTGCGTGCCTTCAACGCGCAACACGGCCTCACGCTGTTCATGACCATGACCGCGACCCTGGCGGTGTTGCTCTACCGCTACAGCGGCCAGACCGACCTGCGCATCGGCGCGCCCGTGGCCAACCGTATCCGTCCGGAAAGCGAAGGCTTGATTGGCGCGTTCCTCAATACCCAGGTGCTGCGTTGCCAGCTCACTGGGCAGATGCAGGTCAGCGAGTTGTTCGAGCAGGTGCGTCACACCGTGATCGAGGGTCAGTCCCATCAGGACCTGCCGTTCGACCACCTGGTGGAAGCTCTGCAACCACCGCGCAGCGCGGCGTACAACCCGTTGTTCCAGGTCATGTGCAACGTGCAGCGCTGGGAATTCCAGCAAAGCCGCCAACTGGCCGGCATGACCGTGGAGTACCTGGCCAACGATGCGCGAGCGACCAAGTTCGACCTCAACCTGGAAGTCACCGACCTCGACCATCGCCTGGGTTGCTGCCTGACCTACAGCACCGACCTGTTCGACGAGCCGCGCATTGCACGCATGGCCGCGCATTGGTGCAACCTGCTCGAAGCGCTGATCGCCTATCCCGGCCAGCGCCTCAGCGAATTGCCGTTGCTGAGCGCGGATGAGCAACGCGCCTTGCAAGACAGCCTGGGGGCGGAGAAGGGCGCGCATCGCCTCGACCAGTGCATCCATCAACTGTTCAGCCAGCAGGCGAGCCAGCGGCCGGATGCCCCGGCGCTGACCTTTGCCGGTGTGACCCTCAGTTATGCGCAACTGGATGAGCGCGCCAACCGCCTGGCCTGGATGCTGCGCGAGCGTGGCGTGGGCCCGCAGGTGCGCGTGGGTTTGGCACTGCCGCGTTCGCTGGAAATGGTCATCGGTTTGCTGGCGATCCTCAAGGCCGGCGGCGCCTACGTGCCGCTGGACCCGGAATACCCGCTGGACCGCTTGCATTACATGATCGAAGACAGTGGCATCGGCCTGCTGCTCAGTGATGCGGCCCTGTTCGAAGCCCTGGGTGAATTGCCGGCGACGGTGGCGTGCTGGTGCCTGGAGGATGACTCGCCGGTGCTGGCCAATTACCCCGCCGAGGCGCTGCCGTTCGTGAGTCTGGCGCAACACCAGGCGTACCTCATCTACACCTCGGGCTCCACGGGCAAGCCCAAAGGCGTGGTGGTGTCCCACGGTGAGATCGCCATGCATTGCCAAGCGGTGATCGAGCGCTTTGACATGCGCCCGGATGACTGCGAGCTGCACTTTTATTCGATCAACTTTGACGCCGCCACCGAGCGTTTGCTGGTGCCGCTGCTGTGCGGGGCGCGGGTGGTATTGCGCGCCCAGGGCCAGTGGGATGCCGAAGAGATCTGCGCGCTGATCCGTAACCATCGCATCAATGTGCTCGGTTTCACCCCCAGCTACGGCAGCCAGTTGGCGCAGTGGCTGGCGACCCAACAACAGACGCTGCCGGTGCGTATGTGCATCACCGGTGGCGAAGCCTTGACCGGCGAACACCTGCAACGCATCCGTGCGGCGTTCACGCCCCAGCTGTTCTTCAACGCTTACGGCCCCACCGAAACCGTGGTGATGCCCCTGGCCAGCCTGGCGCCGGAGCGGTTGGAGGAGGGCGCCGGCAGTGTGCCGATTGGCAGCATCGTCGGTGAGCGCGTGGCCTACATTCTCGACGCCGACCTGGCGCTGGTGCCCCAGGGCGCCAGCGGTGAGCTGTACATCGGTGGCGCCGGCCTGGCCCAGGGTTATCACCAGCGGCCGGGGATGACGGCCGAGCGTTTTGTCGCAGACCCGTTTGCTGGAAAGGGCGGGCGCCTGTACCGCACCGGCGACCTGGTACGCCAACGCGCCGATGGCCTGGTGGAGTACCTGGGGCGCATCGACCATCAGGTGAAGATCCGCGGTTTTCGCATCGAACTGGGCGAAATCGAAACACGCTTGCTCGAACACGAGGCCGTGCGCGAAGCGGTGGTGCTGGCCCTGGATGCACCGAGCGGCAAACAGCTGGTGGCGTACCTGGTCAGCGATGCCGAGCACGTCGCCTTGCGCGACGCGTTGAGGGCACACCTAAAGGCGCAATTGCCGGACTACATGGTGCCCGCGCATCTGATCGTGCTTGCGAGCATGCCGCTGACCGCCAACGGCAAGCTCGACCGCCGCGCCTTGCCGGAGCCGGACCCAGAGGCCAATCGCCAAGCCTACGTGGCGCCCCGCAGCGAGCTGGAACATAACCTGGCCGCCATCTGGTGCGCGGTGCTGAACGTGGAGCAAGTCGGCCTCGACGATAACTTCTTTGAGCTGGGCGGCGACTCGATCCTGTCGATCCAGGTGGTCAGCCGTGCGCGCCAGGCCGGGATTCATTTCAGCCCCCGTGACCTGTTCCAGCACCAGACGGTACAGAGCCTGGCTGCCGTGGCGACCCGCTCGGAGCGAGTCATCGCCGAGCAGGGGCTGCTGACCGGCCCCTCTGGCCTCACGCCGATTCAGCACTGGTTCTTCGACACCGACATCCCGGCGCGCCAGCATTGGAACCAGGCATTGGTGCTCAAGCCGCTGCAACTGCTCGACCCCCATCGCTTGGAACAAGCGCTGCTGGCGGTGCTGGAACACCACGACGCGCTGCGCTTGAGCTTTACCCCGCGCGATGCGCAATGGCATGCCGAACACCTGGGCGTGCCGGAAGGCGGCGTGCTGCTGCAGGCGCAGGTGCGCGACATGCAGGCATGCACCGCGTTGTTCACCGACACCCAGCGCAGCCTCGACCTGGCACAGGGCCCGCTGTTGCGCGCCTTGCTGGTGGATGGGCCGCAAGGCCAGCAACGCTTGCTGATCGCCATCCATCACCTGGTGGTGGACGGCGTGTCGTGGCGCGTCCTGCTGGAAGACCTGCAAAACGTTTATCGCCAACTCAGCGCAGGCCAGTCTGTCAGCCTGCCGGCCAAAACCAGCGCGCTGCGCGATTGGGCAGCGCGCTTGCAAGCCTATGCCCACAGTGAATCCCTGCGCGAAGAGCTGAGCCTGTGGCAAGCGCAATTGGCTGGCCCGGCCGTGGCCTTGCCGGTTCAGCGCCCCCAAGGCACATTGCGAAACTGCGATGCCGAAACGGTCAGCGTACGCCTGGATGCCGAGCGCACCCGGCAGTTGCTGCAACAGGCGCCGAGAGCCTATCGCACCCAGGTCAACGACCTGTTGTTGAGCGCTCTGGCCCGCGTGCTGTGCCGCTGGAGCGGGCAGGCCTCGGCGCTGATTCAACTGGAAGGCCATGGCCGCGAAACCTTGTTCGATGACATCGACCTGACCCGCAGCGTGGGTTGGTTCACCAGTGCTTACCCGTTGCGCCTGACGCCCCAGGCCGAGCAGGGCGACTCGATCAAGGCGATCAAGGAGCAACTGCGCGGTGTGCCCCATAAAGGCTTGGGCTATGGCGTGCTGCGTTACCTGGCCGATGACCTGTGCAAGCAGAGCATGGCCGCGTTGCCGAGCGCGCAGATCACCTTCAACTACCTGGGCCAGTTCGACCAGAGCTTTGGCACTGAGGCGCTATTCCATCCACTGGAGGAATCCGCCGGCCTGGCCCATGACCCGGATGCGCCGTTGCCCAATGAACTGAGCATCGACAGCCAGGTCTACGGCGGCGAGCTGGTGTTGCGCTGGACCTTCAGCCGCGAGCGTCATGATCAACAGGTGATTCGCGATCTGGCCGAGGCTTACCTGGCCGAATTGCACAGCCTGATCGCCCATTGCCTGCAGGACGATGCCGGCGGCCTCACGCCGTCCGACTTCCCCCTGGCGCACCTGACCCAGGTGCAACTGGACGCCTTGCCGGTCCCGGCCAGCGCCATCGAAGACGTCTACCCGCTGACCCCGATGCAGGAGGGCCTGCTGCTGCACACCTTGCTGGAGCCTGGCACGGGCCTGTATTACATGCAGGACCGCTACCGCATCAACAGCGCCCTGGACCCTGAGCGTTTTGCCCAGGCCTGGCAAGCGGTGATCGCCCGCCACGAAGCCTTGCGCGCCTCGTTCTGCTGGAACGTCGGCGAAGACATGCTGCAAGTGATCCACAAGCCCGGCAGCACGCCGATTGAATACCTGGACTGGAGCGCCGATCCGCAGGATGAGCAGGAACCGCGCCTGCAAGCCTTGCTCAAGGCCGAGCGCGAGGCCGGTTTTGACTTGCTCAACCAGGCGCCTTTCCACTTGCGCCTGATTCGCGTGGGCGAGGCGCGCTACTGGTTCATGATGAGCAACCACCACATCCTGATCGATGCCTGGTGCCGTTCGCTGCTGATGAATGACTTCTTCGATATCTACACAGCCCTGGGCGAAGGCCGCGATGCGCAATTGGCGACGCCGCCGCGCTACCGCGACTACATTGCCTGGCTGCAACGCCAGAACCTCAACGAAGCGCGCCAGTGGTGGCAGCAAAACTTGCAAGGCTTCGAGCGCGCCACGCCGATCCCGAGCGACCGCCCGTTCCTGCGCGAACACGCCGGTGGCAGCGGCGGCATGGTGGTGGGCGACTGCTACACCCGCCTGGATGCCCGCGACGGTGCGCAACTGCGTGAACTGGCCCAGGCGCATCAACTCACCGTCAACACTTTCGCCCAGGCCGCGTGGGCCTTGGTGCTGCGGCGTTTAAGTGGCGATCGCGACGTGCTGTTCGGCGTCACCGTGGCCGGGCGCCCTGTGGACATGCCTGAGATGCAACGCACCGTCGGCCTGTTTATCAACAGCATCGCGTTGCGGGTAAAACTGCCCGAGGACGGCCAGACGTGCAGCGTGCGCCAGTGGTTGAGCGCTTTGCTCGACAGCAATATGCAACTGCGCGAGTACGAATACCTGCCACTGGTGACGATTCAGGAACACAGCGAATTGCCCAAGGGCCAGCCGCTGTTCGACAGCCTCTTTGTGTTTGAGAACGCGCCGGTGGAAGTCTCGGTGCTGGACCGTGCGCAAAGCCTCAATGCCACCTCGGATTCTGGCCGCACCCACACCAACTTCCCGCTGACGGCGGTGTGTTATCCGGGGGATGACCTCGGTTTGCACCTGTCCTACGACCAGCGTTATTTCGACGAAAGCACCGTGCAAGGCATGCTCGCTGAGTTCAAACGCCTGTTGCTGGCGCTGGTGCAGGGCTTCCATGGCGACATGGCCGAGCTGCCATTGATTGGCGAGCAGGAGCGTGAATTCCTGGTGCTGGGCTGTAATCAAAGTGAGCAGGCCTACCCACTGGAGACGAGCTACATCGAGCTGTTCGAGGCCCAGGTGGCAGAGCATCCGCAGCGTATCGCCGCCAGTTGCCTGGACCAGCAATGGAGCTACGACCAATTGAACCGTCGCAGTAACGGCCTGGGCCACGCCTTGATTGCGGCTGGTGTGGGCCTGGACCAACCGGTGGCGTTGCTGGCTGAACGTGGGTTGGACTTGCTCGGCATGATCATCGGCAGCTTCAAGGCTGGCGCCGGTTACCTGCCGCTGGACCCAGGGCTGCCCGGCCCGCGCCTGAGCCGCATCATCGACTTGAGCTGCACACCGTTGCTGGTGTGCACCGAAGCGTGCCGGGAACAGGCCATCGAACTGCTTGAAGGCTGCGACTGCCAGTTGCTGGTGTGGGAGGAAATCCCCGCCCGTGGCGAAAACCCCGGTGTCTACAGCGGCCCGGACAATCTTGCCTACGTGATCTACACCTCGGGTTCTACCGGCTTGCCCAAGGGCGTGATGGTCGAACAGCGTGGCATGCTCAATAACCAGTTGAGCAAGGTACCGTACCTGAGCTTGAGCGATGCCGATGTGATCGCCCAGACCGCGTCGCAAAGCTTCGATATTTCCGTCTGGCAGTTCCTCGCCGCGCCGCTGTTTGGTGCGCGGGTGGACATCGTGCCGCCTGCCATTGCCCATGATCCGCAAGGGCTTTTGGCCCACGTTCAAACACAGGGCATCACCGTGCTGGAGAGTGTGCCATCGCTGATCCAGGGCATGCTGGCCCAGGAGCGTATCAGCCTCGACGGCCTGCGCTGGATGTTGCCGACCGGGGAGGCCATGCCGCCGGAGTTGGCTCATCAGTGGCTGCTGCGTTACCCGCAGATCGGCCTGGTGAATGCCTACGGCCCGGCGGAATGCTCCGATGATGTGGCGTTCTTCCGCGTCGATCTGGCCTCCACCCGTGGTACTTACCTGCCGATTGGTACGCCGACCGACAACAACCGCTTGTACCTGCTCGATGGTGCCTTGGAGTTGGTGCCTCAAGGCGCGGTCGGCGAGTTGTGCGTCGCTGGCATCGGCGTCGGTCGCGGCTATGTCAGCGATCCGCTGCGCACCGCCCAGGTGTTTGTGCCCAACCCCTTCGGCGCGCCTGGCGAGCGGCTCTACCGTACCGGCGACCTGGCGCGGCGCCGCAGCGATGGCGTGCTGGAATATGTCGGGCGTATCGACCACCAGGTGAAGATTCGCGGCTACCGCATCGAACTGGGTGAAATCGAAGCGCGCCTGCACGAACAACCGCACGTGCGTGACGCGGCGGTGGGTGTGCAAGAGGGGGCCAATGGCAAATATCTGGTCGGCTACCTGGTAGCCGCCGACGCCACGCTGGAACCGAGTAAACACCTGGAGCGCATCAAGCAACGCCTGCGTGCCGAACTGCCCGAATACATGGTGCCGCTGCATTGGCTATGGCTTGAACGCCTGCCCCTGAATGCCAACGGCAAACTCGACCGCAAGGCCCTGCCGGCGCTGGAGATCGGCCAGTTGCACAGCCAGGACTACGTGGCGCCGCGCACTGAACTGGAAACCACCTTGGCGGCTATCTGGGCCGAGGTGTTGAAGGTCGAACGGGTCGGGGTGCAGGACAACTTCTTCGAACTGGGCGGGCACTCGCTGCTGGCTACGCAGATTGCTTCGCGGGTGCAGAAAGTGTTGCAGCGCGATGTGCCGCTGCGGGCGATGTTCGAGTGCAGCACGGTTGCGGAGTTGGCCGCGTATATCGACGGGTTGGCGGGCAATGAGATCGGTGCTGAGAAGGTGGAGCGGTTGAGTGATTTGATGGCGGAGTTGGAGGGGCTTTAATCTTCGTTGTCTGTTAGGGCCTCTTCGCGAGCAAGCCCGCTCCCACATTTGGAATGCATTCCAAGTGTGGGAGCGGGCTTGCTCGCGAAGGCGTCAGATAAAGCGCCGCTTATTTTGGCCCAAGAATCTTCACCAACTTATCCGGCGACGGCGCCCCTTGCTGCTGTTGCAACCCGCCCTTGTCATCCAGATAGAAAATCGCCGGCGTCGCCGACAGCTCCAGTTCATCCATCAGCTTCATATTCGCATCAAGCTTGGCCTCGACCTCGGCCGGGATCTTTTCCAGCGCCTTGAGCTTGCTGCCCTTGCCGGCGGCTTCGTGTTCTTGCAGGGCTTTTTGCGGGTCTTTGGCGGCGAGCAGGGCGGCGGATTTGCCGGGGCTGTCTTCGCGAATGATGCCGACCATGATGTGGCGCAACTGCACCTTGCCGGCCTTGACCCACGGGCGGGCCTGTTCCCAGAACATGTTGCAGTACGGGCAGTTGGGGTCGCTGAACAGGTAGACGGTGCGCGGGGCGTTTTTATCGCCGTCCTGGATCCAGCTGCTGTTTTCCATCTTGGCCCAGACTTCCTTGGCCATCGGCGCATACACCAGTTTTTCCAGGGGCGCGGTGCTAAGGTCATTGCCCTGGGCGTCGTACAGGTTGCCGGCGATGACGTTTTTGCCGTCGGCGGTCAAGTACAGGGCCATGCCACGGTTCTGGTACTGGGCGGCGTAGCCGGTGAGGCCGCTGGGGGCATCGAATTTGCCGATGATCTTGGCGCCCTTGGCTTCGATCTGTTTGATCGGGGCCGGCAGGTCTTCGGCCTGGGCCAGCGCAGCGGCTAGCGTCAAAGGCAGCAGGGTCAGCAGGTGGCGGAGGCGAGGCATGTCGGTTTCCTTATCGTGGTGTTGTCGAAGGGTTCCATGGCGCGGGCCAGGCTGGCTTCGGAGAGTTCGCCCAGGTGGCTGTTGATCAGGCGCCCATCGGCTTGGTAGAACAGCGTAGTCGGCAGCGCCATGGAACCCACGGCCTGGCCAAGGCGGCCGCTGGCGTCGAACAGCACGTTGTCCAGGTTCAGGCCCTGGGTGGCCAGGTAGGTGCTGACGCTTTGCATGCTTTCGGCCTGGTTGACGAACAGGAAGGTCACGTCGGGGCGCATGCGCTGGGCGTTTTCCAGCACCGGCATTTCGCGTCGGCACGGCGGGCACCAGGTGGCCCACAGGTTGATCACCAGCGGGCCGCCCTGATAATCCGCCAGTTGCACCACTTCGCCATTGGCATTGCGCAGGGTGATGTCCGGCAGGCGCGTGCCTTTTTCATACAGGCTCAGGGACAGGCTGGTCATGCCCCAGAACAACAGGCCGGTGATCACCCCGGCGCTGAGGGGCTTGCGCAGGGCTGGGCGACGCCAGCCGTACGCCAGCGTGCCAAGGATCAGCGCGATGATCCCGGGCCAGGCGAGAAAGCCGCCGTCACGCAGGTCGACCATCTCCACCCAGTCGTTGCTGTAATAACTCCAGTACATCAGCACAAAGCTGACCCGGGCGGCGAGCAGGCCCAGCAGGAACAGGCTGAACAGCACCGACTCCGGGTTTTCGCCGCCGCGCTTGGCCACGCGCCAGCCCACCAGGGTGGCGAGAATCAGCGCGCTGATCAGCAGCAGGTGATTCAGGGCGATGGCGAAGGTGCCGATGGTGAGGGTCAGCATCAGCGAGCGTCCCGCGTCTGGGTCCAGCGTTGCAGGAACGCGGCGGCATCTACTTCGCCGGTGATGCGTTGGGCGCGGCGTTCTTCACCGTCCGGGCCGATCCACACGAAGCTCGGTGGCCCTGGCACTTTGTAGCGGCCCAGCAGCTCGCGGCTGGCGGCGTTGTCAGCGGTGACGTCCAGGCGTAACAGGCGCACGTCTTTGAGCGCGTCCATCACCTCGGGTTTGCCGAACACCTGTTTCTCCATGATCTTGCACGACACGCACCAGTCGGCGTAATAGTCCAACAGCACCCACTGGCCCTGGGCCTTGGCGCTGTCGAGTTGGCTTTGCAATACAGCCGGGTCGCTGACCGTGGTGAAGGCATCGTGAGCGCTGGGTGCAGCGGCGAGCCGCGAGCCGCTGTAGACCTTCAACGGTTGCCACAGCTCATCGCTGCCACCGGCCGCACCCACCACCAGCACCGCGCCCCACAGGCCCAGCACCAGGGAACCGGCGCCGAATACCTTGGCCGCCAGGCCGGACTCACGGGCCAGTGCCCAGCCACAGTACGCCATCACCAGCGCCAAGGCGCCCCACAGGCCGATCCACAGGCTGTCGCCGACCACCGGGCGAATCATCAGCACCGCAGTGCCCAGGAACAGGAAGCCGAAGACGCCCTTGAGCACGTTCATCCAGGTGCCCGGCTTGGGCAGGAAGCGATTGCCCACGGTCACCAGCAGCAACAGCGGAATGCCGATACCGATGCCCATGGCAAACAGGATCAGGCCACCGTGCAGCGCGTTGCCGCTCTGGGCGATGTACAGCAGGGCGCCAGCCAGGGGCGCGGTCATGCACGGGCCCACCAGTAGGCCGGACAACGCGCCGAGCACACCGGCACCCACCAGGCTGCCACCGCTTTGCTGGCGGCTGACGTTATCGAGGCGGTCGCGCAGGAAGGCGGGCAGTTGCAGTTCAAAGAAGCCGAACATCGGCAGGGCGAGCAGCACGAACAACGCCGCAAAGCTGCCGAGGATCCACGGCGTTTGCAAAAGTGCGGCAAGGTTGGCGCCGAGCAACGCGGCCATCACCCCCAGGGCGGCATACACCAGCGCCATGCACACCACGTAGCTGCCGGCCAGGGCAAAGCCACGGCGCGGGCTGGCGCCACTGCCCACCACCAGGCCGGCGAGGATCGGCAGCATCGGCAACGAGCAAGGCGCAAACGCCAACAGCAGGCCCAGGCCGAAGAACACCAGCAGGCTCCACCCCAGGCTGCGCTGCTGCAGGCCGCTGGCCAGGCTTTGATCCTGGGCCTGCGCGGTGGCGGCGACGGCCGGGTTGCCGCCCAGGTCCACGGTGATCGACTGCGGCGGATAGCACAGGCCCGCATCGGCGCAGCCCTGCCAGCCGAGCTTGACCTGGCCGGTGGTGCCGGCGGGGATCTTCACTTCCAGGCCCTGGCGATACACTTGCTGCTCGCCAAAGAACTCGTCGCTATGGGCTTCACCCTCGGGCAGCACGGGCTTTTCGGCCAGGCCGTCGAACTTCATGCGCTGCTGGTACAGGTAGTAACCGTCGGCAATCTGCCAGAACAGCTGGGTTTCGCCGCTTTCAAGACGTTCGGAGGTAAAGGCGAAGGCTTTGCCCACCGGGAGGAAGTCGGGTTTGGTTTCGAAGGGGCTGCCCGGCGCTGCCTGGGCGAATCCCGCGAACAACACCAGCAGAAAGGTAAACAGATGCCGCATGGTCAAGCCTTAGTTCGATGCAAGTGAGGCACACAATGTGTGGCGTTGATTAACCGATGATTAACCGCCGCTATTCTAGAGTGTAGGGATTATCCGGTGTTGCGAACTTTAACGGCATAATGCGCGCTTAATCCGTGGCTTTTCTAATCGCGCCATCATTCATGAAGGGTTAACCATGCACGTACTGGTCTGTGAAGACGACGAACTGATCGCCAGTGGCATCGTGGCCGGCCTGACCGCCCAGGGCTTTACCGTGGAACGCGTGGCCACGGCCTCGGCTGCGCGGGCGATGCTCAAGGCCGCGGCCTTCGACATCATGGTGCTCGACCTTGGCTTGCCCGACGAGGACGGCCTCAAGCTGCTGCAACAACAGCGCAGCCAGGGGTTGGAGATTCCGGTGCTGATCCTCACCGCGCGGGACTCGGTGACCAACCGCGTCGATGGCCTGCAAGCTGGCGCCGACGACTACCTGCTCAAGCCCTTCGACCTGCGCGAACTCGCCGCGCGCCTGCAAACCCTGCTGCGCCGGGTGGCGGGGCGCAGCGTCAACCTGATCGAACATGGCCGCCTGGCCTACGACCCCAGCAGCCGCGAGACCTTCCTCGGCGGCCAGCCGGTGGACCTGTCCCGGCGCGAACAGGCGTTGTTGCAGGCGCTGTTGCACAACAAGGGCCGCGTACTGTCCAGCGAACAGCTCAAAGACAGCGTCTACGGCTTCAGCGACGAACTGGAAAGCAACGCGCTCAACGTGCATATTCACCACCTGCGGCGCAAGTTGGGCAATGGCATCGTCGAAACCGTCAGGGGGCTGGGCTATCGCCTGGGCACGGCTGATGGGGGAGAAAACACCCCGTGATGAGCTTGCGTCTGCGCCTGACGTTCAAGCTGGGCGCCGCTTTCGTACTGATCTGGGTGCTGGCGGCTGCCTGGATGCTCAACGATTTGCGCAACCAGATGATGTTTTCCCTCGACCAGCGCCTGGTGGCTTCGGCGCGCATGGTGGCCGGGCTCACCGAGCAGATGCCGGGCCTGGCCAGCGTCAGCGGGGGCGCGCATTTGCGCACCGAACAGTTGAATGTGCCGGGCGGCATGGCCTGCCAGGTCAGTTCCTTGCGCGGCGAGATCCTGGCGCGCAGCCATACTACGCCTGAGGAAGGGCTGGAGTCGCGCCGCAGCGGTTTTCGCGACCAGATCATCGACGGCGTGGGCTGGCGCAGTTTTACCCTGTCCCGTGGCGATTTGCTGATCACCACCGCCGACCGCCAGGTGGAGCGCGAGGCCCTGAACCTGTCGATCCTGCTGGCGGCGTCGGTGCCGGTCGGCGTGGCGTTGCTGGGCTGCCTGTGCCTGCTGTGGCTGGGCATCGGCCAGAGCCTGGTGCCGCTCAACCGGATGCGTGACGCGCTGATGCGGCGCAGTGCCGACTCCCTCGAGCCCTTGCAGATTCATCCGCTGCCCAGCGAACTCAAACCGTTGCTCGACACCCAGAACCAGTTGCTGCAACGCATCGCCAAGACCATCGAGCGCGAACGTCGCCTCACCGGTGACGCCGCCCATGAACTGCGCAGCCCGTTGACCGCGATCAAGACCCACCTGCAAGTCGCACGCATGACCGAGGGGGCGGCCCGCGACCAGTCCCTGGCGCACGCCGAGGAGGGCGCCGACCGCTTGCATCGCACCCTGGAGCAACTGCTGTTGCTGGCGCGGGTGGAGGGCAGCCTGTCGTTTGATGATGGCCTGCAATCGAGTGCAGAGGAAGTCGCCAGGTTGGCGATCCAGGATGCCAACGCCGGTGACAATTCACGCATCGATCTGATCCTGGCGCCGGATCTTTCCCCTGTTCCAGTGGCAATGCCCGTGGGCCTGGCCGTCGCGGCCTTGCGTAACCTGCTGGACAACGCCTTGCGCCATACCCCGGCCGATACCCGCGTGGAACTGCAGGTGTTTTCTACCCCGGATAACGTGGTGTTCCGCGTGCGTGACCATGGCCAGCAGATCTCCAGCGAAGACCTGCAATACCTCACCCAACGTTTCTGGCGCAATGGCAGCAGCGAGGGCTGTGGCTTGGGCTTGGCGATTGTCCAGGCGATCGTGCAGCGTTGCTCCTGCTCGTTGCATTTTGACAGCCAGCCCGACGGCATGCGGGTCGACCTGGGTATGCCATTGCGGCGCTGAACTGACTTTTCACGTGGCAAATAATTACCGCCCGCCTGAGGCTCAAGCCTTCAGGATGGCGGTAATTTTTTTGCGCTTGAACGGGCCGAATGAGTCGGCCTGAATTGAAAAGGACCGTTCTTATGTTGGTGATCGACACCAGTTTCCCCGCCAGGGATTTCAACGACCGCCGCGGCGAAACCGTGCAACAGGTGGTTGTGCACTACACCGCTTCGCCCTTTGCTTGCTCACTACGCACCCTCACCCAAGATGGCGTCAGCGCCCACTATCTGTTGCCCGACCCCGATGAATCCAGCTACCGCGCTGCCGGTTATGAAGAGCTGCGCGTATTTCGCCTGGTGGACGAGGGTCAGCGCGCCTGGCATGCAGGCGTGAGTTATTGGGCGGGGAAGGCCGACCTCAACAGCCGCTCGATGGGCATTGAAATCGTCAACCTGGCGCGCGATGACGCGGGCGTCTTTACCTTTCCTGAATATGCACCGGCGCAGGTTGATGTATTGATTGAATTGCTTCGGGACCTGCTGGAACGTTATCCGCAGGTCGGCCCTACTGACTGGCTCGGGCATTCGGACGTGGCCTACTGGCGCAAGAGCGACCCAGGGCCTCGGCTGCCGTGGCGGGTGCTGCATGAAGCCGGCATTGGGGCCTGGTTTGATGAGTCGACCCGGGCGATGTACCAGCGCCGCTTTTGTCTCGGCTTGCCGCCGGAAGTGGAAGTGGAGCGGGCGTTTCAGCGGTATGGCTACAAGCCCGCGCAGAATCGCCGGGCCTTTGAGCAGCGCACCCGAGCGTTCCAGATGCACTTTCGGCCACGGGATTATTGTGGGTTCCTGGATGCAGAGACTTGCGCGATCTTGTATGCACTGAACGAAAAGTACCGTGGGATTTGATGCCGAGCACTGTTCAAATGTGGGTCCCCATGTGGGAGCTGGCTTGCCTGCGATGACGGCCTGCCAGCCGACGCCTATCTCTCTGACGCCCCGCAATCAAATTGCGGGCTTGCTCGCGAAGGCGGCCTGACAGTCAACACAGTTGGATGGTGTACATATCCATTGCTGCGGTCACGGCC
>NZ_LYSO01000105.1:0-21375 GCF_001728935.1 Pseudomonas sp. AP42 | reverse complement strand
GGCCATGGGCTCTTGGGCGCAAGAACTGGCTCTTCGCCGGGTCGCTACGCAGCGGAAAACGGGCTGCGGCGATCATGAGCTTGATCCAGTCAGCGCGGCTGAATGGCCATGATCCGTACGCCTATCTAAAGGATGTTCTCACGCGCCTGCCGACGCGGCGCGCGAGTGAGATTAACAAGCTGCTGCCGCACAGGTGGGCACCTGTTTAATCGCGCAGGGTGTTTTGTGCTTATGTCTTCCCTGGCATCTACATTTTGCGCCACACCAAAGCAGGAATTGCTCGGATGTAAATTAGTTCGCTGACCAACTCAATCAGCGTTTGAGTAATCACTGCTGCCGCAGCGAGCCCTCTGATTTCCTCGGGCAAGGCCAATGCCAATGGTAGAACTACCAATGAGTTTCGTGTCGAACTGCTGAAAGCGACAGATCTTGCCGTGCTAGCCGGTAACTTAAACGCCCGAGCCACCAGCGCACCCACCACGGGTGCCAAGAGCATGAAACCAATGTAGACGGGAATAACAGGCAGCAGCTTGTCCATGTCTCTGACCACCGTTGAAATCTGAGAGCCGATCACTACGACCAATACAGCCGCCATAGCTGGCACAGGCATCCAAGCCCATACATTGTTCCAGCCCTCAACGATGCGTGACCCCTTTGCCCCGGCAGCTGTTGCTACTGCCAAGACCAAGGGTAAAGCGATCAGCACTACGAAGGCCTCAACAAATGGGCCGACCGATATAACCACCGCCGAGTCATCACTCACCATGAAGGCTAGATAGAGGGGTAGTAGCACAAGCTGAAGCACGAGTAGTAATGGTGTTGCCGCCAGAGTCAGTTTGGAGTCGCCCTTACCGATATGGGTAAACACAACAACATAATCGATACAAGGCGTCAGCAAGACCAATAGTGCGCCCACCAAAATCGCCGGGTGGTCGGCTAGGCCCATCGTCAACGCCCAAACCAACAGGGGGATGGCGACGAAATTGGCGGTCAGCAGCGCGGTCATGAAACGCTTGTTTGCAAGCCCTTTGCGAAGATCCAAGAATGGGATCTGCAGAAACATGGCGTACATCAGCACAGCGATGGCTGGTGTCACCAACGCACCTAACGCTTGAGAGGCATCAGGTGCGAGCAGGCCCCCGATAGCCGCGACAATGACCGCGACGAAGTAAACGGGAATCTGGTTCTTCTCTAGCTGTTCTCTGTCCACGGAATGCCCTTAAAACGCGTGAAATCATTTTTCGATTGAGCAGGTTAATATCTGTAGCTACTACAGGTTCAAGAAAATGCTTGGGGAGTTTGGATGTCAGGAATCGGAGCGCTGTCGAAATCAACGGGTTGCCACATTGAAACGATTCGCTACTACGAGAAAATAGGCCTTCTCCCTCCGGCCCTACGGTCGACAGGGCGGCATCGAATCTATACCGAAAAGCATCGGTCACGACTCATCTTCATCAGGCAGAATCGTGAACTGGGCTTTCCACTCGACGATATCCGCGAACTCATTGCGCTCGCGGCAGATGCTGATCGTCCGTGTGCTGATGCGTTGTCGGTGGTCAAGAAGCACTTGGCAGAAGTGGAATCTAAGGTAGCTAAGCTCCTGCAGATCCGGATAGAGCTGCTCTCAATGGCAGGCACGTGTGAGTCAAGATGCCTAGGCTCGAACACTCCAGACTGTACGATTATTGAGTCACTGTTCGAACCCGCTGCTGGGGCTCGCTCTGGTTGCTGCTCCTAGACGAGTCAAGAGCATAGGGGAGCAAGCTGCCATTGAAACCGAATAGCGCGATAGTCTCGACAGGGTCTTTCGAGCGTCCGTCTACACCAAACGGGCTGGTGCAAGATGTGTTCGGCAGACGCTTACTAAAGTGGTGCGCCACTGCTGGCATAAAAATATCAAGCTATAGTGTTTGGGGCCCTCAATCTCGTGACCGTACTGAGCGAACGCTTACACGGCAGACGTTTGCCAGGGCATATACCTATCAACTGAAGGAGCAAGTTCTATGGCCATCAAACCTGGGCCCAAGCCAATTGCCGAATCAACCGGCAAGACAGACCAGCGTCGCCGTGTAACCCCCGAGAACAAGCCTAAGCATCCCGACCTGGACGTGCATAAGCACAAGAAGGGTGATTGATGAGACCCCGCCAGACATGGCGGGGTTTTATTCTCGGTTAGCAGGTGTCACCGGATTTCCAGTGGGCATCTCCTAATTAATGCCGAAAAGCTTGTAGTAGGGTTGTTGAGGAGGACATGCTGGTGCGACTGTGTCGAGGAGCTTTCTGGATATTTCTACCCTTAACCCTGTCGGCTACCGATGGTAATGAGCGCTTAGAGAGGTCTACAGCCGACACATGCCAATGGCGTCGAAAACCATCATGGCGGATTTCTCCAAACGTTTACTCGTAGGCTTCACAACGCGATTGACGACTTGCTCGATATGCATGACTCCCAGGGTGAAAGCTGAGTGGGCATTTGAGGTGCTGACCAACCTGGCTGATGCATCGCAGCATGCAGCTATCAGGCGCTCGCACTGAGGGACGTAGACTCGAGCGGCGCCCTCGGCCCAGTCGAAATTTCAAACTCATTGCTTGACACTGTAGCTACTACAGGCTGTTCAATGACGCCATATCCTTATTGGTAGATGCGTCATGAGCCAGGAAAACCCGTCGAAAGCCAAATTGCACCTCGTGCCGAAGTCGGACGATTGCTGTTCTGCTGACCCCCGCGAGACCTTCGCCAAACAGGTTCATTCTCGTGCACATCATGTTGAGCATGGGCCTGATCACGCCGAGAGCTTGGGCAGAACGGGATCGCATGCGTGCGGTTCGAAGGATTCTCAGCCTTGTGGAGCCAAGTCCACCGACCATAATCAAGACCATAGCGCACACGATCATGGCACTTCAGCTCAAGCCCATTCCGATGCCGACCATTGCTGTTTGAGCAAAGTGGATTCCGCAGGGGCGGTGACTTCACATTCGGCCATGGCTGAGCCAGAAGGCACGACCCTGGTTCGGTATCGCATTGATAAGATGGATTGCCCTACCGAAGAGCGGCTAATTCGTAATCGCTTAGAGCCGATGCCTGGCATCGCACGACTTGATTTCAATCTGTTGGATCGTGAGCTGACAGTGCATCATCGCTTGGATGATCCGAAGGCGATAGTCATCGCTTTGACCGCGCTGGATATGGGGCCCAATCTCATCGAGGCCGGCGCAACCCCGAATGCCATTTCACCTGCTCTGACGACGCGCTTGAAAGGGCTGCTGGCGGTCAGCGGTCTAGCTGCCATCGCCGCTGAAGTGATCGCTTGGACGACCGGACAGGAGGGTTCTTTGCCTGTAATGTCCTTGGCTGCGCTGTCCATTCTTACTGCTGGTCTACCAACTCTGAAGAAGGGGTGGATCGCTGTAAAGAACTTCACATTGAACATCTACTTCTTGATGTCTTTGGCTGTCTTGGGTGCCATGGTGATTGGCAAGTGGCCGGAAGCCGCGATGGTGGTTTTCCTTTTCGCTATTGCCGAAGCCATCGAAGCACTCTCACTTGAGCGAGCGCGTAACGCGATTAAATCGCTGACTGCATTAGCTCCTGAGACTGCGGAAGTCATGACCGAAGCTGGCTGGAAAGAACACCCGGTTGAGAATGTCGTTCTCGGCAGCCGTATTCGTGTTCGCACAGGGTCGCGGGTACCGCTGGATGCGAGGGTGGAATCTGGTCGTGCTGCTCTCGACCAAGCCCCTATCACTGGTGAAAGCTTGCCAGTAGATAAGGCAGAGGGGGATCCGCTATATGCTGGCAGTATCGTGACAGACGGCGTCGTGGAGGCGACTGTCACGGCAGTCGCTGGCGAAAGTACGCTCGCTCGTATTGCTGCCGCGATTCAGGATGCGCAGTCTCAGCGGGCGCCGACGCAGAGGTTCGTTGACCAGTTCGCACGGTATTACACCCCAGCCGTAGTGGCGGTGGCATTTCTTGTTGCCGTTTTAGGCCCAGTGCTGCTTGGTGGTACGTGGGGTGAATGGTTGTATGAGGCCCTGGTGTTGTTGGTCATCGCGTGTCCTTGTGCCTTGGTCGTCTCAACGCCTGTCACTGTTGTGAGTGGTCTTGCCGCAGCCGCACGGCATGGAATCTTGATCAAGGGTGGTGCCTACCTGGAAAGCGGGCGCCTGCTGAAGGTGGTTGCTCTGGATAAAACAGGCACGTTGACTCAGGGCAAGCCAGTTCTGACTGACTCAGATATATTCAGTGACTTGTCTATCGAGAAGGCAACTTTGATTGCTGCGAGTCTTGATGAGCAAAGTACCCACCCAGTAGCGAAAGCATTGGTCAATGGGTGGAAATCGCAGCAGCCTGGCGCTGTGGCTCTGCCTGTCAGTGACTTCAGTGTGCTAAATGGCCGAGGCGTGAAAGGCACGATCGACGGTCATCTTTGGCATCTAGGCAACCATCGTTTGGTTGAGGAGTTGGGCGTGTGTTCTTCGGAGCTGGAGGCCAGACTTTCACGGCTTGAGGAAACTGGCAAAACGGTGATCGTGCTATGCGGCAATAGCGGCCCCGCCGCGATATTCGCGGTCGCAGACACAGTCCGACCGGAGAGTGTTGAAGCTGTGGCTGCTTTGAAGGCTTTGAACGTGGTTCCAGTAATGCTGACTGGGGATAATCCTGCGACGGCGAGGTCGATCGCTGAGCAATTGGGCATCGAGGATGCCCGTGGAAATCTGATGCCAGAGGACAAGCAGACTGCAGTCGCTGAACTCAAACGCAGATATGGCGCCGTTGGGATGGTTGGTGACGGCGTTAATGACGCCCCCGCCTTAGCGCAATCCGATATAGGTTTCGCAATGGGAGCCGCAGGGACAGCGACAGCTCTCGAAACAGCTGACGTTGCGATCATGGACGACGACCCTCGAAAAATCGCGTACTTTATCAGCCTGAGTCGCCGATCCGCCTCGGTTCTAAAGCAAAACATCATTTTGGCTCTGGGCATAAAAGTTGTCTTCTTGGCGTTGGCTCTCTCTGGTTTCGCGACATTGTGGATGGCCGTTTTCGCCGACATGGGGGCGAGCTTGCTCGTCGTATTCAATGGCTTGCGGCTGCTGCGTCGGTGAAATGGCTGCTGCGTTTTATATAGCTCATTCGCTGGAGGAGAGAACCATGCACTGCCCAGTTTGCAAAGAAGTACTGTTGGTAATGTCGGAACGTCAAAACGTTGAAATCGACTATTGCCCGCAATGTCGAGGTGTTTGGCTTGACCGGGGAGAACTCGACAAGATCATCGAGCGTAGCCAGCAGGAAGAACAAGAAGCTCGTTTTCTTCCACAGAGCGTATCTCAGTCGCTGCAAGGTACACCTCCGTCTGAACCTGTGTATGCCCAGCCGTCTTCTGGCCACCATGACAACAAACGCGGCACTAAGCACGGCCACTCCGCGCCGCAGCCTGGTCACGGTGGTGGTTGGCGGGACGGATATCAGAACGGCCATCAGAATCAGTCGAGGCATCAGGAAGAGCAGGTTTATCATAAGAAATCGTTTTTACGGGAAATTTTCGACTAATATTTGCTTGGATACAGCGATCCGCTAATCAGACTCCAGCCGGAAGATTTGATCAGCCGGCTGTAGCTTTTTCGAAACCCGGTATCCGGTATTCAACCAGTTTAGTAGAGCGGTTCCTCAGCCACTAGCGGGCCCGAAAATCCTGTAAAACCGTCTCTCCCCTTGACTTGCTCATCCCAATTACCGGGTAGGCGCTGCGTCGGTCACCTGACTCCATTCCGAGCGATCCCACGGGCATACCGAAGGCAGCTATTCCGTCCAGATTGGCTCGTCGACTTAGTTCAGCAATTTGTGTGACCGGAACATGGCCTTCGACGAATTTCCCACTTACAACTCCCGTGTGGCACGACGCCAGATTTACGGGTACGCCGAGCTTCTCGTTCATATCGCTAATGTTGTTTTCCATATAGTCGACCACTCCTTCAGATAAGCGATCCACCTGGTCCAGCAGTCACAGTTAGGGGCTTTGTAGACGGCAATTGATTACGCTGCCTGTAACAATGAGGCTGCATTTAGCGTTGCAACGAGTGCAATGACTTGAACGGTCTTTTTGAATGAATTCATGGCTGATGCTACTTAACGAAGAGAAAGAGAGGAGGAGTTAGCGTGCATAGCCTCACCGACGGTGGCCAGATGGCCGTGACTGGGGTTCAGTTCCAGCCGCTGGTTGATGCGCTGCGCGACGTGGTTCTCGGGCAGCAGATTATTCAAGCCGATGAGACACCTGTGCAAATGCTCATGCCGGGAACTAAGAAAACCCACAGTTCTTATATTTGGTCCTATGCCACCAGCCAGTTCTCGGACGCGGCAGCGGTGGTTCACGACTTCAGCCCTAGCCGCGCCGGAGAACACGCTCGCAACTTCCTGAATGACTGGAAGGACAAGCTGGTCTGCGATGATTGTGTCGGTTACAAAGCCAGCTTCGAACTAGACGTGACCGAGATCGGGTGAATGGCTCATGCGCAACGTAATTTCTTTGAGCTGCACGCTAAGAATAAAAGCACGCTTGCGGAGCAAGCTCTGCGTTATATCCAGTTGTTGTACGAAATTGAAAGCGAAGTCGCGATCTGGGGCCGGATTTACGACTCCGAATACGGCAAGAAAAAGCTGTACGGGTGATGAATATGCTGCACGCCAGGTTGATTGCCTAGCGTGACCTCGTGCCTGAAGTCTCAGCCATCAGCAGAGCACTCGATTACAGTCTCGAACGCTGGGCAGCGCTGTCGCGCTACCTCGATGACGGGGCTGTACCCATAGACAATAACTGGGCAGAGAACCAGATCCGATCATAGGGCCTTGGGCGCAAGAACTGGCTCTTTGCAGGGGCCTTACGCAGCGGAAAACGTGCGGCAGCGATCATGAGTCTGATCCAGTCTGCGCGCCTGAATGGTCATGATCCGTATGCATATCTGAAGGATGCTCTCACGCGGCTGCCGACGCAGCGGGCGAGTGAAATCGATCAGTTGCTGCCGCAATCTTTTTAATCACGCAAGGCGTGATGCCCGGACGCTTATGGCGATACTCAAGCTAATGCAAAAGTTCTGACGATTGAGCAAGTGTGACGGCTTAACCCGACGGCAAGGGGAGGTGTCGAATATCGTCAACCATCAACGCAAAACGCCGTAATCGTTTCAATATGTAGCTTTCACTGTAGAGTTTAAAAGCGTTATGCAATGAGCTTGCAAGGTATCTAGAGAGCCGGAGTGATTCACTTGCTCGCCTTCAGAGATCATAGAGTATGCGACCTTTAAGTCACGACCGTATTGTCCACTCCATGGCATGCTTAGGCTTCATGCCCCGGTAGATTTATCATATCCACACGCAACTACATGGATATGTGCGCCGTGGCACCGTCACGTAGTTCGTCTCACCAGATTATGAGAGTATCAACTGATAAAAATCCACGTTCCTTGAACTACACTTTATCATCGGCAACTACGTTACTCACAAATACCTAAAGTGAAAGCGGGTCTGAACGCTTCCACATACATTGGACACTGAAATCCAGCTTGTGGATAAGCATTATCGAGCGCTGTTTCGGGGGGGTATGGTGTTTTTTCGCACCACGGTTTTGGACCGGTAGGCGAGTTGAAAGCTTCGATTAGCAAGTTTTTTGCGCGCCGAAATGTATATCCGACGCGGTAGGCCAGAAGCGCCAAGTGAAAGACAAACTTGGATGAAACCTGAAGTGCCCGTGAGTCGGCGAAATCACAGGAGCGTATGTGATTGCTTCAAGAACAGCACGCTAGCGTTTTTCTAGAACATATCCTACGCCTCTGAGTGTATGTATCAGTTTGTTTTCAAAAGGATCATCCATCTTGGCTCTTAATCTTCTAATTGAAACTTCTACAACATTTGTATCGCAGTCGAAATTCATGTCCCATACCTGAGATATGATCTGTGTACGACTCAGGACAATTCCCGTATTTCTCATTAAATAGTGCAGAAGTGCGAATTCCTTCGTTGTTAAGTCGATACGCTGACCGTCTCTAAACGCCCTATGACGGCTTTGATCCAGCTCCAGATCGGCTACGCGAATGATCTCAACAGATGCTGGATTATCAGACCTGCGCATCAGTGCGCGAACTCGAGCAAGCAGTTCCGGGAATTCAAAAGGCTTAATTAGGTAATCATCTGCACCATTCTCTAGTCCTCTGATTTTATCAACCAAGCGACTTCGAGCAGTAAGCATCATAATTCTACAAAGACAATTGTTTCTTCGCAACAATTCAAGTACCTGCCACCCATCCATCTCCGGCAGGTTGATATCTAGGATGATTAACTCGTACATATGTTGTTTGGCCAGAAAAAGCCCGTCGTATCCGGTATGTACGCAATCCACGATATAACCGCTCTCCGTAAGGCCTTGGCGCACATATTCGGCAGTTTTTACTTCGTCCTCAATTACCAGAATTCGCATTGGATTTTGTCTCGATATGACTGAGCTGTTTTAACTACGCGAATGCGCTGTCATCATTGGCAGGAATGATAATTCAAAACCACTTGGGTGGGGGCTAAATAACGTACTTGTAATCAGTGAGCAATACACTTGATAACATCGCGATATATTATATCGTGGCTCGGACCAACCAGTTGCGGGTTATTTCTCTACTGCTGAATTGACCTTATGAAATGTTGGGTTGTTTTTTTTATTATGGCCATTTTATTCCGTGCAGATGAGGGCGATTTTTCTCATGCTGAAGAAGGCGGTCACTGGTGCAGTCATGAACTCCATCGGGACGCGGTGCGCGTACTCGAAGATTTACTCGAATTTTAGGTAAAAAAAAGCGCCCCAGGGGGGCGCAAAATATTCACCTTTTACCAAAGGAGCATTTAAGCAACTCAAGGTGAATTCTTTAAGCTCGCTATTTTTGTTTTAGGCGAGTCACATGAATAAATCGATCTTGTTTAGGGCTCACAGTATCGAAAGTGGATATTCAACGATCAGGCGTACTTCATCCAAGTCCGATTCGAATGCAGTGGCACGAGTATTTGCTTGACGTAATCGCAAGGAAAGATCTTTCGCCGCACCTGTTTGTACGACGTATTTGACTTCAATATCACGCTCCCAACGTTTTTGATTCGTGAGCGGATCGCCGTTACCATCAGTGCGCATATAGAATTGATTGGCGTTCGAATAGTCTGCACCAGAACCTCTGGCATAACGAGTCATGAACGATAGCCCCGGAATACCGTAGCTGGTCATGTTCAAGTCGTAGCGCAGCATCCAAGAGCGTTCCTTCGGTGAGTTGAAGTCGCTGTACTGTATTGAGTTGTCAACGAAGATTGAGTCTGATTGACGAAGGTAGTCGAAGTCGTCATCGCCATTGTTTCGCTGATGAGACAGTGCAAGAGTATGCGCACCGTACCGGACGCCGAGCTTGGCGCTCCATATATTGTTGTCGAATTCGCCCAGGCGCTTCTTGCCTTCATCTACAGCTTTGTAGTAGTTGAATCCGCCGATAAGCGTCAAATCATCGCTGAGTGGGTAAGTGAGGCTGCTACCGGCATAGTATTGATTCCAAACATCCTTCAATTGGCTGGCGTAAAGGCTCACCGTGATGTTGTCGTTGACTTGGTAATCACCGCCGCCGTACCCAATCCAAGGCGAGTTGACCGGGCCGGCATAAAATGTGGCAAAGTTATCGTTCAAGTTGCTGGAACCAGGCTGGCTCATCGCATGCAGTCGACCACCCTGCAAGGTTAGGCCTTGAATGCTACTATTTTCGACCGTCACGCCGCGGAAACTTTCAGGGAGTAAGCGAGAATCTCCCGATGCCACGACGGGTGTTGCGGGGAAAACATCTCCAACCTTTACGACAGTATCAAACAGCCGAAACTTCGCTGCTCCACCCACCTTAGTGTATTCATCACGTGCTTCGCCGTCACCGTTAACAGGCAGCACGTCAAAGCTGCTACGGCCACCGTTGCGCCCGCCACCAGTATCAAGCTTGATGCCAATCATTGCAAACGCATCTATACCAAAGCCCACAGTGCCCTGCGTAAAACCAGAGTTGAATTTAGTGATTATCGCATGTGCCCAAGCTTCGGAATAACCGTTGGTATTGCCTTTGCCGCTGTTGAAAGTCGGCGCAGATGCATCACGATTATCACGATTGAAATAGAAGTTGCGGTTTAGAACAGTAAGGCTGCTACCTTCAATAAAACCTTCTGGTTTACCTTCCGCTTGTGCCGTGAGGGCATAGCTTCCAGAAAAAGCTGAAACCGCAGCCAAATACAAAGTTACTTTGTGTCTCATGCGATGCTCCTTTGATTACGGCAGTTTTTATTATGATTTACCTACGCGGGTATAGTCTGTTGTTTTGGCCCGGTGGAGCACTTAGAATAGCGCCTGGGTCATATTTGCAGATCAAAGATAACGAGTCGGTGACGGGGTGATTACAATTCTGTTATCAGGTATTTCCACCGTTGCAGGGCTTCCAGAATCTTTTTCACTAAATCCCTGCGTTTCGCCTGAAAGCTTTCTATTTCGACTATCCCCCCAGGGTTTCTAACGAAATTGTAATTTTATAGCCACCCCTCTGATAGTGATCGCTGATTAGAGTGCCATCACCTGATCCAGAGGAGCTTGGCAGCTGTTTAGGCGTTCTCGCCAAGCTTTATCAAAGTTTGTGCATGAGGACTATCAAAGTGCCCTGGTATAATCACATTGCTTTATCTAAAACCCCCATCTTTCCTTTGAAAGTCTTTGTGTTCTGTATGGTCTTGTCTGGATTGTGGGTGCCTGCCGCATTTGCCCAGAGTCTCAGTCTGGCTGAAGCGCTTTCGACGGCAATAGACGCTAACCCCGATCTTGCAGCAGCACGTCAAGAGATCGGAATCTCTGAAGGAGTGCGCAAGCAGGCTGGACTCATCCCCAATCCTGAAATTTCTTATCAAGTAGAAGACACCCGTCGTAATACCAGCACGACGACTGTCGCGCTTAGTCAGCCGTTAGAGTTGGGTGGCAAGCGACGTGCTCGTGTCGAGGTTGCAACCTACGGTCAAAGCGTCGCGCAGTTAGAGCTGGACCGTCGAGTCAATAGCCTTCGTGCAGATGTTGTTCAATCTTACTACGCTGCTTTGAGAGCTCAGACCGGCTTGAATCTGGCAAAACAATCATTGGAGCTCACCGAACGCGGTCTGCGCATCGTCGATGGACGGGTGCGTGCCGGTAAGTCCTCGCCGGTGGAAGCCACGCGCGCTCAGGTGCAACTGGCTGAAGCCAAGTTACAGGTAAGGCGCGCTGAAACCTTGAAGTCAACGGCTTACCAGCAATTGGCCCAGTTAATAGGCAGTTCGGTCACTGCATTTGATCGTCTTGACTCGCCAGACCTATCTCCCGGCAAGCCGCCGCAAGCTACAGAATTACTGGCGAAGCTCGATCAAACCGCAGATATGCGTCAAGCGCTTGCTCAAATAGATAAGAGCGATGCCTCACTAGGCGCGGAAAAGGCGCAGCGCATCCCGAATCTCACCGTGAGTGTTGGTAGCCAATACGACCGCTCTATTCGCGAGAGGGTCAATGTCGTGGGGCTGTCGATGCCTTTACCGCTGTTTGATCGCAATCAGGGCAACATTCTTTCCGCTTCTCGCCGCGCAGATCAGGCCCGAGACCAGCGAAACGCTGTTGAGCTCAGGCTACGTTCCGAAACTCAAACCGCAGTGAATCAGTGGGCTACCGCCATGCAGGAGGTCGAGTCCTATGACAAGACGATCCTGCCTTCAGCTCAACAGGCCGTGGATACCGCAACTCGTGGATTTGAGATGGGCAAATTCGGTTTCATCGAAGTGCTGGATGCTCAGCGCACCTTGATAGTTGCTCGTGGCCAGTACCTCGACTCTTTGGCGGCTGCGACCAATGCGCGTGCTCAAGTGGAAAGGGTGTATGGCGACGTCGGCTTGACTGCCAATACGCGCTGAACAGGCCAGGCATTTTCCTTGTATGCGTCTTTGAATAAGCCGGTACCTAAGATCAGCAGGAGTAGCAATGGATAACAAACGCAAGATCGCGCTCGCGGTAATCGCTGTGGCAGTCCTCGGATTTGGCAGTTTCGCCTGGAACTCCAGTTCCGAGCAGCCTCCAGTCAGTAAGGCCGAACATGGCACTGAAGATGGCCATGAGAGAACTGCTGTAGCACCTGCTAAAGACGGGGGGGATGAAGGTCACGGTGAGGAAGGCCACAGCGAAAATGCCAATGAGGAAGAGGGCAAGATGACGCTTAGCGCCGAGCAGATTGAGGCTGCGGGCGTCGTTCTGGAAGCAGCTGCTCCCCGTGAGATTAGCACTATTGTGACTTTTCCTGGCGAAATACGGTTTGATGAGGACCACACCGCACATGTGGTACCTCGCGTTCCTGGAGTTGTTGAAAGCGTTCAGGCGAACCTGGGCGAGTCGGTCAAGAAGGGCCAAGTCCTTGCGGTGATTGCCAGTCAACAGATCTCGGATATGCGCAGTGAGCAACAAGCTGCACAGCGACGTGTTGAGTTGGCACGCTTGACTTTTGACCGCGAGAAGCAGTTGTGGCAGGACAAAATCTCCGCCGAGCAAGATTACCTTCAGGCGCGACAAGCTTTGCAAGAAGCTGAAATATCACTGGCCAACGCTAAGCAAAAGGTCGGAGCAATCGGCGCTTCGGTCAATTCTGCAGGCGGTAACCGCTATGAACTGCGTGCGCCTTTCGACGCAGTTGTAGTGGAAAAGCACCTGACCGTCGGTGAGGTGGTCAGCGAGGCAACCAATGCTTTCATCCTGTCCGATCTTAATCAGGTGTGGGCAACTTTCGCGGTTCCTCCTGGCGATCTCGGAAAGGTCGTGACTGGCCGCTCGGTAAAGGTTTCTTCTCCTGACATGAAGGCTGAGGTCGAGGGCAAGGTGGGTTACGTAGGCAGCCTTTTGGGCGAGCAGAATCGTGCAGCGCCCGTCCGTGTCACTCTGACCAATCCCAATGGGGCCTGGCGACCGGGGCTGTTCGTGAGCATCGCAGTCACGTCACAAACTGATCAAGTTGCTGTAGCTGTTCCAGAGTCAGCGGTGCAGACCGTCGAGGAAAAAACTGCAGTTTTCGTGAGGACCACTGAGGGCTTCGACACTCGCAGGGTAACTCTAGGTCGCCGTGCCGGTGGCTATGTGGAAATAACCGAAGGCCTCCAATCGGGTGCCCAAGTGGCAACCAGTGGCAGCTTCACGCTCAAGTCTGAGCTTGGCAAAGCGTCTGCCGAGCATGGCCACTGATGCGAATTTACAGGATGATTTCTTATGTTTGAACGTATCATCAGATTCGCCATTGAGCAGCGCATCGTAGTAATGATCGCAGTTCTAATCATGGCCGGTATAGGTATCTACAGCTACCAAAAACTGCCCATTGATGCGGTGCCTGATATCACAAACGTCCAGGTGCAGATTAACACTGGCGCCCCTGGTTACTCGCCGTTGGAAACCGAACAGCGGATCACGTTTCCAGTTGAAACGGCCATGGCCGGTCTTCCGGGCCTTCAGCAAACCCGATCCCTATCTCGCTCCGGCTTGTCACAGGTCACCGTGATCTTCAAAGACGGTACTGACATCTTTTTTGCCCGCCAACTCATTAACGAGCGTTTGCAGGTTGCAAAGGAACAGTTGCCAGATGGGGTCGAGGCCGTCATGGGGCCTGTATCCACCGGGCTTGGTGAAATCTTCCTGTGGACCGTTGAAGCGGAAGATGGCGCACTCAAAGAAGATGGTACTCCTTACACTCCCACCGACCTGCGAGTGATCCAGGATTGGATTATCAAGCCGCAGCTGCGCAACGTCCCTGGTGTTGCCGAGATCAACACCATCGGTGGCTTCGCCAAGCAGTTTCTGATTGCGCCGGACCCGAAGCGGTTGGCTACCTACAAGCTGACACTTAATGACCTGGTAGTTGCATTGGAAAGCAACAACGCCAACGTGGGCGCCGGTTACATCGAGCGTAATGGTGAGCAGTTGCTCATTCGTGCGCCGGGTCAGGTAAGCAATATCGAAGATATTGCCAACATCGTAATTACCAGTGTAGATGGCACGCCGATTCGCATCAGCAACGTTGCTGAAGTCAGCATCGGTAAAGAACTGCGAACGGGGGCTGCTACTGAGAATGGTCGCGAAGTAGTACTCGGTACCGTATTTATGCTGATTGGTGAAAATAGTCGTACAGTGTCCCAAGCTGTGGCCACCAAATTGACCGACATCAACCGCACCCTGCCGAAGGGCGTGGTTGCTGTGACCGTTTATGACCGTACCAACTTGGTTGAAAAAGCCATTGCGACGGTGAAGAAGAACTTGGTGGAAGGCGCGATTCTGGTAATTGCTATTCTCTTCCTGTTCCTCGGCAACATCCGCGCAGCACTGATCACCGCAATGGTGATCCCGCTGTCCATGCTATTTACCTTCACAGGTATGTTCAACAACAAGGTTAGTGCAAACCTAATGAGTTTGGGAGCACTCGACTTTGGCATTATTGTAGATGGTGCCGTGGTTATAGTAGAAAACGCGATCCGCCGACTGGCTCATGCGCAACACAAGCATGGTCGCATACTCACCAAAGCAGAACGCTTCCATGAAGTCTTTGCCGCTGCAGGTGAAGCTCGCCGGCCACTGATATTTGGCCAGTTGATCATCATGGTAGTGTATCTGCCGATCTTCGCCCTAACCGGCGTCGAAGGAAAAATGTTCCACCCCATGGCATTCACTGTCGTAATGGCGCTGCTGGGGGCAATGATTCTTTCCGTAACCTTTGTTCCTGCTGCTATCGCCATGTTCATCACTGGCAAGGTCAAGGAAGAGGAGGGCGTGGTAATGCGCACCGCCCGACAGCGCTATGAGCCGATACTGCAATGGGTTCTTGGGCACCGGAACATTGCGTTCTCGGCTGCAGTAGCTCTGGTCGTACTTAGCGGTATACTTGCAAGTCGTATGGGTAGCGAGTTCATTCCCAGCCTTAGTGAGGGCGACTTTGCGATGCAGGCTATGCGAGTGCCCGGAACGAGCCTTACTCAGTCCGTCGAGATGCAACAGCGCCTGGAGAAAGCGGTAATAGCGCAGGTCCCAGAAGTAGAGCGGATGTTCGCACGCTCGGGTACTGCAGAAATCGCATCTGATCCAATGCCGCCTAACGCCTCTGACGCCTACATAATGCTTAAGCCTCAGGATCAGTGGCCAAATCCCAATAAGCCTCGTGATGAGCTGATCGCTGAGGTGCAGAAAGCCGCAGCAGGTGTCCCGGGAAGCAACTATGAGTTGTCCCAGCCGATCCAGTTGCGTTTCAACGAGCTGATTTCGGGCGTGCGTAGTGACGTTGCGGTGAAAGTTTTTGGCGATGACATGGACGCGCTCAACAGCACCGCCAACAAAATCGCGGCATCGCTTAAAGCGGTACCGGGCTCATCGGAGGTCAAGGTTGAGCAGACTTCCGGCCTTCCTGTGTTAACCATCAACATCGACCGCGAAAAAGCAGCACGCTACGGTTTGAACATCGCGGATGTGCAAAACTCAATTGCTATTGCTGTGGGTGGCCGCCAGGCAGGTACATTGTATGAGGGCGATCGTCGGTTCGATATGGTGGTGCGACTGCCTGAGACCGTGCGCACTGACGTAGCGGGTATGTCCAGCTTGCTGATTCCTGTGCCTGCTAATGTTGCTCAGGATGCTAATCAGATAGGGTTCATTCCTCTGTCCCAAGTCGCTAATCTTGACTTGCAGTTGGGCCCGAACCAGATCAGCCGCGAAAATGGGAAACGGCTGGTAGTAGTTAGTGCAAACGTTCGAGGCCGTGACCTAGGCTCGTTCGTTGAAGAAGCGACTAAGTCGCTGGCTACTGTGCAGATCCCAGCAGGCTACTGGACTACCTGGGGTGGCCAGTTTGAGCAGTTGCAATCAGCAGCCAAGCGTCTGCAGATCGTTGTTCCAGTCGCATTGCTTCTGGTCATGACACTGCTGTTCCTGATGTTCAACAACTTGAAGGATGGCATGCTGGTCTTCACCGGAATTCCATTCGCACTCACCGGCGGTGTAGTTGCACTGTGGTTGCGGGATATCCCGCTGTCTATCTCGGCGGGAGTTGGCTTCATTGCGCTGTCCGGTGTGGCAGTTCTAAACGGCCTGGTTATGATTTCTTTTATCCGCGGGCTGCGGGAGGAAGGACGTACCCTCCGGCAAGCGGTAGATGAAGGCGCGTTGACACGGTTAAGGCCCGTTCTGATGACAGCCCTAGTCGCATCCCTCGGATTTATCCCGATGGCTCTCGCAACAGGTACCGGTGCTGAAGTTCAGCGGCCACTGGCGACAGTGGTGATTGGCGGGATTCTTTCGTCTACCGTGCTTACTCTGTTGGTGCTTCCTGCTCTGTATCAATGGGCACACCGCAAAGATGATGATGGTGATGAAGCGGGTAGCTGATAGCCCATAACAGAAGCCCACAGCAACGTTGTGGGCTTTTCATTCTGGATATTGTTGTCACCTTTCAAAATTGTAAGTTTACCGTCATGCCGGTGATGCCTGTGAGTTGATAAGGTTACTCCCAATAAGATTGATATTGAGAGGACCTTATGAAAAAGCTTATCATTGCGGCAGCCCTAGCTGTTTTGCCTATAGTTTCACAAGCTACTACGTTTTCCGAAAAGAAGCAGTTGCAATATATTCAGGAACATCAGAACGCCGTGGCTAGCTATGCGGCGAAAAATAATAAGCCAATACCAGAGATTCAGGACTACAAGTATGGAATGAAGATTGATGTTGCAAAATTTGTGCGTCAGTCCCAGGATCCCCGTACTTGCGAGGTGTATCAACGGTTGATGACCTACGAAGACTCGCGGGGTGAGCTTAATACGATTCGTTATTCTTTGTTTTCCCAATGTGTCAACAACAAAAATTGAATGCATCGATAGGATTTTTAGAGGCCATAGAAAAACGCCAGGCGATGCCTGGCGTTTTTCTATGGTCCTTGACATGTTTTAACCAAAGATTGTCAGTCCTTGCCCCCCTCCCCAAAAGTAAGTCAAGTCCAGCTAAAAAATTTAGGCCGGCGAATTTGCACTCAGAAGCAGCGAATTTTGAAAAAAACTGATTTCTGTGACATCCAGGCAAAGCATGAGCACTGACTCAGTCGAAGTGCGGCTTGATAAGGGTGTTTATTGGAAAGTTTATAATTGGCTCGGGGCTTAGGCTTACTTAAAGACTTAACTCCGGATAATTGCTTTAGGTGAGTCCTCAGGCTTTGAACGAAAAACGAAAGTCGATGGTGTGGCAGCAAGTTCTGGGTCGTACTAGCTTGCTACCCAACCAAAAATAAACACTGAATATATGGGCTTAGCTCGACGACACGTACGTTTAGCAGGTTGCTTCTTGTTTAAACTGATGGGCGCTCGTGAGAAAATGGATCACTGGTTGGTAAGTTGATACTTAATTGGTGTAATTATTGGTGTCGTTACTGGTTTTCATGTTTTGAGAAAGTGCTTAATTGTCCAAGATCTAAAGTGCCATCATGTATATGCTCTTATCAGAATTGTAATCTCTGGATCATGCTAGAGTTATTTGTTCAGTTTATTATTAGGGTTTTTTGGTGTTTGTTGGGTGGCACAGCTATTGTCGAGGTGCTGCATCATTTAGTTCTGAAATTACATGCAGTTCACTTTTTTTTCACTTCGGGTTGTTTAGTCTTTGTAGATGGAAAATACAAGCATGTCGATCATAGCTTTGCTTATTCGTTATCTAGGCATTGGATTCGTAGCAACCGGGGGGCACTATTTTGTATTTCTCCTGCTTATTGTAAATGGAGTTACTGATCCAGTGTTAGCCAGCGTTGGCGGAGGCGTGATAGGCGCTATTATTAGCTATATTGGTAATAGAAGGCTCAGTTTCGTGGCGACGGGAATTTATAAGCTTCAACCTATCAGGTTTGTACTTGTCTCGTTGGCAACTAATATCGGTAATGGTGTAGGTATGTGGGTTCTGATTAAATTCAATCTCTCACCGCTTGTCTCTCAGATTTTAGTGACTTTAACCCTAACTGCGCTCGGATTCACTGCGCATCGTTTCTGGACATTCAATCATGCGGACATCACATCGGCTTTCCGAACGCGCTGACCCCTTGTTAACAATAGTGGTTCCTTGCTTTCAAGAAGAGCAAACCATTCCGGAATTTCACAAGCGCATCACCAGAGTTGTAAAGCGCCTGCCTGTTTCGTGCGAGATTCTCTATGTCGACGATGGTAGTAGCGATCAAACTGCAGACCTACTTCGACACTATCAAGATGGATCAAATGTACGATGCCTGTTCCTAAGTCGGAACTTCGGAAAAGAGGCTGCGTTAAGTGCAGGGATCGACCATGCACGCGGTAGCGCATTGATCTTCATTGATGTCGACCTTCAGGATCCACCTGAACTCATCTCGAGTATGGTATATCATTGGCAGATGGGTTACGACGTTGTGAACATGCAACGCGACTTGCGAACTGGCGACTCCTGGCTAAAACGCACGAGTGCACGTAGCTATTACTGGATCATGCAGCGCCTGGTGGAGAAAGTTGATCTTCCGGTGGATGTCAGTGACTTCCGTCTGATTGGTCCTGCTCCATTGGCCGCCTTAAGAGCGCTGGACGAACGCTCCAGAATTCTTAAGGGTTTGATCGGCTGGGTAGGCTTTCGCACCATTGAGTTACCCTACAATCGCACTTCCCGTCATGCCGGCAATACCAAGTGGAACGCCGCTAGCCTGCTGGACCTAGCCATCGAAAGTATTCTCAGCTTCTCCCGCAAGCCGCTTCGTATATTCAGTCTCATTAGCTTCAGTTTCTTTGTCTCCAGCATCTGCTACCTGCTCGCAGTACTGGTAGCAGGCTCCTTTGACATCCATCACCTGCTTGTCGGAATTGCTTCATTCATGTGCGTGGGTGTTGCACTGGTGGGCGAGTACGTAGGCGTAACGCTCGCGGAGGTCAAACGCCGCCCCCTTTATTTTCTAAATAGTAATAATGAAGCGCGACCCATGACTATTCATCCTCCGGCTTCCTCACTCGAGGGTAAGAAATGCTGAATTTGAAAAGCGAGCGAACATTGTGGTTCATCCTGAGTTCGATTCTGCTTTTGCGTCTCCTGGGGCTGGGCGTATATCCCCTGATGGATACCTCTGAAGCACGCTACGCTGAAATGGCACGCAAGATGGTTGAACTGAGTGACTGGGTGACTCCGATGTTCGATTACGGAGTTCCATTTTGGGGCAAGCCACCGCTGTCTTTCTGGACCCAAGCGGCGAGCATGACGGTATTCGGCACCAATGAGTTTGCTGCTCGATTCCCAGCCTGGTTTCTCCACTTGGCAAGCTGCTTCATCATCATCAGGCTCGCGACACAGGAGGTATCGCGCAAGGCGGGCATTTGGGCAGCCATCATCTTTTCCGGCACGGCGCTGGGCTTGGTGTCCAGTGGTGTTGTGCTGACTGACCCCGTTTTATCGTTCTCGATCCTGTTGGCCAGCTATGGTTTCTGGCGTTGGATGAAGTGCGCAGGCAAAGGGGATGCCTACCTTATGTTCTTAGCTCTCGGCTTGGGCCTGCTTGCTAAAGGGCCACTGACCTTGGTACTGATGGGCGCGCCAGCATTTTTTTGGATCGTCATCTACAAGCAATGGAATCGGGTATTGAGGCTTCCTTGGGTAACGGGGATTGCTCTCATGTTAGGTATATCAGTGCCTTGGTACATTGCAGCCGAAATGAAGACGCCGGGTTTCCTTGAGTATTTTTTTGTCGGCGAGCACTGGAGCCGATATGTTGTAAGTGATTGGGCCGGGGATCTCTACGGGAGTGCTCACGCCAAGCCCTACGGCACCATATGGATTCAGCTTGGCTTAGCGTTGCTTCCTTGGACTTTCTTTCTACCCCTCGTTATTAGCAGGCGTGGGACGATGCAGCGCTTCGATGTATACCTTTGGCTTTGGGCATTGGCGACACCTGTTTTCTTTACTTTCTCTGGTAACATTCTCTGGACCTATCTTCTTCCTGCTCTGCCTGCATGGACGCTACTCCTTGCCGAATGTATCAGCGAAGTGGGCAGAAAGACTGCTTGGGCTGCTGCAGCGAGCGCTCTGATGCTGCCAGTCGCGGGCGCCGGTATTATCTATAACGGTGTGCTTGAGGATCGTCCTCAGAACCAGCGAGATTTAGTGCAGGCCTGGCTGGATGTGCAGTCGTCTCAATCGGGCCCCCTGATTTATCCTGGCCGCCGCTCGTATTCGTCGGAGTTTTATAGCCGGGGAATGTCCAAAAGCATCAAAGATCCTGACAAGTGGCCTCGCGACAGATCGTTCTACCTTTCCAGGCGTTTGCGCGACAGCGATTCTGATCTACCTGTAGACGTTGGTTGCAAAATAATCACTGAAACGAACGCGAGCCAACTGCTTCTATGCCGCTGGAAGGACACTGCACAGGATGGTGAAAATATTCTAGGAGATAGTGCTACTGGCTCCCGTTGAAAGTAAGAGCCCGGCGAAGAGAGTATTTAAATTTCTAGCTGCTTTTCAGTTTAAAGTGAATAATCCATCTCAGGATTTATCTTTGATGCTGAAAAATTATTTAATAAGTACAATTAGGGAGAGGTTGCTAAAAAGCCAGATATTAATCTGGCTTTTTGTCGATGGCTTTGATCGTGTTAATTGTTTTTTACTGTCTCTTAGTTGTCGACTTGCTGCTAATGCCCTTAGGTTCTTTCTGTTTTTCTTGAGCAATTTTCTGCTTACTTTTCTCCGATACATCAGGACCCCATAGACGAGCTTGCTCGGCTCGGAAGTTATCTTTGAAATTTTTGGTTCGCTCGAAACCGTCTTCAGCAAAAGCGGAACTCATAAATCCAGTCAGTACGATACCAATAGAGAGGAGTTTTATGAATTTCATTGTGCCCTCGATGTTTACTAGGTCTGCTTAACTAGCAGCCTTTGTGGTTTGATAGTTTAGGATTTTGAAGCTAACAGCAGGGTGAGGGAATCATTACAATTTCGTAATTTATGCGTTTGGTGAAACGGTATAAATTTTGTGTTTGTGAAAGCTCCGAAGCAGGCTATTTTTCTTTCATAACCTTTAATGTGATATCTAAGCCATTGATGTTTTTGGATTTTTTGCCACTAGTGGAAGCTAGCCATAAACGATCTAAAGACTGTGTAGCAGCGATTGGATATTTTTGTTTACGCATCGAAGCTAACGGCTAGATTAGCTGGCATCTCAAATGCGGCGCCGTTGGCGGTTAGTCAAACTGGCTGTCGAATTTTTTTGACTCCGTCTGTGGTTCACTCAGAGGGGCGTGAAAGAGTTTAAGGCGGG
>NZ_LYSO01000104.1:0-21582 GCF_001728935.1 Pseudomonas sp. AP42 | reverse complement strand
GCTTACTTTTGCGCTTTTCAAAAGTGAGCCGCCGTCAGGGCGGAACCCTAAGCGGCCGTTACCGCAGAAATGGATATGCACACAATCCAACTGTGTTGACTGTCAGGCCGCCTTCGCGAGCAAGCCCGCTCCCACAGTTTGATCTCTGAGTGTCAGGTAGATAGGTGTTGGCTGACAGGCCGCTATCGCAGGCAAGCCAGCTCCCACATTTGGACTGCCGGGGTGTCAGGTGGATAGGCGTCGGCTGGGAGGCCGCCATCGCAGGCAAGCCAGCTCCCACAGTTGGGCCGCAAGGTGTCAGTTAGATAAGCGTCGGCCATCACACCAACGCCCTGCGCTCCCGCACAAAGCGCGGCATCTGATCCCCAGGCAGTGCCTTGCTGAAATACCAGCCCTGAATAAACAACTCAGGCCCATGACTCAAAAACGCCAACTGCTCAGCCGTCTCAACCCCCTCCACCACCACCCCCAGATCCAAGGCCTCGCAGAAGCGCAACATACCGGTCAGCACCTGAGCGCCTTTAGGGTCACGCTGAGCCACCACAAAACTGCGGTCGATCTTGATGAAATCCACAGGAAACTGGTGCAAGTAACTCAGCGCAGAAAACCCAGTGCCAAAATCATCCAGATAGACCTTGGCCCCCATGGCCTGCAGCTTCTGGATGGTCTGGCGAGTGGCCGGGATATCACTGACCAGCGCGTCTTCGGTAATTTCCACTGACACCCGCCCTCGGGCCTGGGCAAGAATTTCCACCAGCCGATCGCCGTAGGCCGCGTCCTTGAGCGTAGTGCTGGAAATATTGATGGTCATCGGCAGTTCAAAACCCACCTTCTGCCATTTCTGATACTGACGCACGGCCTGGGACGCCACCCACACATCCACGTCCGGCATCAGCCTGGCGTGCGCCAGCCATTGCAGGAACTCCCAGGGCGAATGCACCGTGCCCTGGCTGTCCCGGGCGCGCATCAGCGCCTCGCAGCCGGTGCACAAACCGGTGCGGGTGGAGACCTGGGGTTGAAACTCAAGGTAGAACTCGTAATCACTGATCTGCTGGATGCGGTTCAACTCCGCTGCCTGGCGGGCCAATGTCTGGTGAGTGGCCAGCACCGGGTCGAACTCCAGCAGGCGGCCTTTCTCTTCAAGGCCGCGAAACGTCATGTCCAGGGATTTGAGGTACACCGTGCCGCCATCGCTGGACTGGCGATGAATGGCCCTGACGTAGGGTGCATACACCAGCGTACCGGCCCCCAGCAGAACGATCTGCAACACCACCGCCGCCACGTCGCCGTGGGTGCTGAGGTAGGCATTGAGCAGGACCGGGGCGGTAAACGGCACGCTGGCCACCGCCGGCGACACCCAGCCCAATTGCACGACCATCAACGCCACCATCGCGTTGAACGCCGGTACCAGTAGAAACGGTATAAACAGACGCGGGTTGAGAATGATCGGCAAACCGAACAACAACACCTCGCTGACATTGAATAACGACAACGGCAAACTGGCCACCGCCAGCAAGCGCATGGACTGGCTCTTGGAAAACAGCAGGATCGCCAACAACAAGCATAAGGTTGCGCCCGAGCCACCGATAAAGGCAAAACTGCCCAGCAAGCCGTTGTTGAGCAGGTACAGCACCGGCTCTCCCGTCGCCAACGCTGCGCCATTGAGCGCCACCGCCTGGTCCAAGGCATCGAATAACGGCTGCATGGCATACACGCCATGAATGCCGAAGAACCACAGCAGCGAATTCATCAGGGTGACAAACAACCCACTGCCGTAAGGCGCCTGCAACGCATCAAGCACCTGCGGCCCCTGGATTTGCGCCACATGGGGGATCAACAGCAGCAACGACAACACCGCCACCAACGCCAAGGCTGTGAGTGCGCCAGGCACCACCATGTTGATGGTGCCCTTGAGGTTATGGCCGACCAGGTCTTGGTTGACCAGGCGCGTCCAGCGAAAGCGATGCAGCCACGCAATGGCCGGCACATTGATCAAGGGCGAAGCAATGGCAATAAACAATAAAAACGTGGCCGAAGCACGTGGGTAATCACGCAGCACGAAGGTGGCGACCACCACATGGGCCAGGCACAGAAACGCGACCGGCAGCTGTGGCAGACGGTGTTGAATCGCCAACATATAACCGATGGAGGCCGCGACCAGCAGTGGGATCACCGAACTGATCTGTTTATGCAACCCCGCCAGGAAACTCACCACCTGCGGATCGAAACCCAGCGCCAGGGCGCATTCGGACAGAATCAGGAAACCGGCGGACACCAACAGGCACGGCAGGATCCACAGCAGTCCCTCCCGAATCGCACGCAACGACTCCGTGCTGGCCAGGACTGCCAGGCGCTGGGTCAGGAAAAGTTTGAACAGGGTGTGCGCCATGGGCCGTCCTCTGCCTGTCACCGACTGCCGCTGAAGATCAGGGCCGGAAACACCCGCTAACGCTACACGCCCTGATAGCCGAAGCGAAAGCCTTTATACCCGTCCCCGCCCGGCTTTTTTGCCAGTCAATGCCGGGTTGCTAGACTAAATCCTTACAGATTTATCGAACTTTCTGACTTGAATCATCCCCTAAGGCTGTCTGAGTCGGTATCATCCGCACGTTTTGTGCGTGTTATACGATGTTACAACCTGTCTGATAATGGGTACGCACTCAGGGAATCTTGCCTGGAACGACAACAGGCCAAAGGAGAGAACCTCACTATGCAAGACAAGCGCTCAAGTAACATGCGTCCTCTATTTGTCACCATCCTGCTGTGGTTGTGCAGCGTGGTGTTGCTGTTTGTGATCAAGAACGTCATTGAATTGTTTACCGGGCCTGTGGCTGAAACCTGGGTAGATCTGGCCCTGGTGCTGGTCGCCTACCTGATGTTTTTCTTGCTCGCGCCGTTGCAGAACTGGATGCGGCGCAGGTCGCGCAAGCGTGCTCGCCATCACCTCAACACACGCACGTCCGATAGCGGCTCCCACCCTTCTCATTAAGGTGTCTACCTATGTCGGCACCCAACGATACGCACCAGCTTGCACTGGACAGATTCCTGCGCGAACAACCGCAGGTCGCTGCCGAGCTGGACAGCCTTAACCCGCTGGTAGCCCAGGCCAGGGGCGAAACCCTGGCGCAGTATCGCGCCGAACGGCTGCATGAGGCTTTCGAAGCGTACGCTGAACAGCAAAAGCTGTTCGCCTGGGAATTGACCCTCAAGCTGACGGCCGACTCCACCGAAACCTTCGAGGCTCAGCGCCGCGAAGTGCATAAAGAAGTCGCGCAAATGGCGGGCATGGACTGGGCGCAGTACTGCCAGTTGCACGGCTTGGCCGTTTGACCTTTGCCTTACAAGCACCAGCGTGCTCGGTTGCGCCCCATGACGTGACGCAACTCGGCCACCGTTATGCTTCGGTGCTGCGGGTCTATCGCCAACGCGGCCTGTAACGCTGCCCAGCAATGCCTGGGCAACTGCGCGGGTCGGGGCAACCGGTCTGAGGCGCGCTTGCCAACGCGACTGCCGTGGGCCAGTTCGTACAGGATGCAGGCCACGCCGTACAGGTCAGCGCACCGCCGGCCAACAGTTCCGGGGCGGCGTAGGCAGGTGTCCAGGCATTGAAACGACTGCGGCTGACACTCGGCAAACCCACCGCAGCCTCTGCTTGAGCATGGCCCAGGCCAAAATCGAACAAGCGCACGCCCTCCTCGCCCACCATGACATTGGCGGGTTTGACGTCACCGTGCAGAACATCTTGCTGGTGGGTGTAAACCAGCGCATCCAGTAACTGCAAGGCGATAGGGCGCAACTCCCGCCAGGGCAAGCCCTGGGGGCACTCCAGCAGCAGGCGGTCCAGCGTCATCCCTTGTAGCAACTCCATGGTGAAAAACGCGACGTGGCTGTGTGTATCGACCTCAAACGAAAACACCCGTACCACGCGTTCATGCCGAAGGCTGCGGGCCAAGGCAAACTCGCGGTACAACAACACATGCGCGTCGGGGCACTGGGAAATGGGTTCGTCGAGTAGCTTGATCGCTACCTTGGAACAGGGTTCGCCCAACTGCTCGTGCAACAGGTCTCGCGCGCGGTACACCCTGCCCATGCCACCGCAGCCCAAGACACGTTCAAGGTGATAACGCCCAGCCAATAAACGGGAAGATGAAGCTGTCGAGTTCAAGGCTGCACCACGACCGCGGTCAGGTCATCACGTACCGGCCTGCGCAACGCCCCTGCAAATAGCCGTTCCACTGCCCGTTGAGGCGTGCCCATACTCAACGCCCGCCCCAGGTCAACGTGGCTGAGGGCCTGATACAAGCCATCACTGCACAACAAAAACACGTCCCCTGGGCGGGTGCGCAGTTCCAGTACTTCAAGGTGCAAACGCGAACGCGCGCCAACGGCCCGGGTCAAGGCCCTGGCACCCGGGTAGGCCTGGGCTTGCGCCACACTCAACTGACGCTCGTCCATAAGGCGCTGCAGCAGCGAGTGGTCCTTGGACAACTGATAAAGGCTCTGGTCGCGCCATAAATAGCAACGGCTGTCTCCCGCCCATAGACAGGCCGCCCGGTCCTTCTCCAGCAACAGGGCAACCACGGTGCTGCCCATCGTCACGTCACCGCTTGCGCCAGGCTCTGTCCATGCGCGCCTCACCCATTGATTGACGTCCTGCAACCTGTGGCGAACCGCCTGGATACGTTGGTCAAGGTTGCCGTCCGCCGACACTGACGCCAACTGGCTGACCACCCACTGGCTCGCGACATCCCCGTGCCGATACCCGCCCATGCCGTCCGCCACCGCCCAGCAACCCGCGCGCGGGTTGTCCAGGAACGCATCCTCATTGCGCAACCGCGCCTGGCCTCGCTGCGTGCGCCCGGCGCTGCGCCACGGCGCCTCCATCGGATTCACAGTTGCTCCGGCAGGCGAAAGGTACGCCATGAGTCCATGTCAAACGGGCCAGGCGTGCGCTGGCTGGTGAGCCGGTAATTGGCGCGCAGGCCGGCGAGGTTTGCCTTGAGTAGCTGTATATTTCGGCCACTGGCGGGCTCTTTCTGCAGCAGATCCAGAAACCGGAACAACGACCACGCCCCGGTGTTCTTTTCGATACCCAAGGGTCGCTGCTGCGTGCCTCTCTCCAGAACGAGGCTGCTGCGCCCATTGTCTGCATCGGTGGGCCAATGGAACGCCATGGGTACGATCGGACCGTGGCGATACTCCAATTGCTGGTCGCCAAACCGCAGGATCGCACGGCTGACCGATGGGTCCAGGCTGTAGGGCGCCAAGGTGAATCGCACAGATAGCTCCCCCGCGTCTTCGGTAAAAAAGCCACGGCGGATGACCTGAGTTTTCATCAGTTGCTCCAGCAGCGCACGCGAAACCGGCAAACTCTGGCCATCCAGCCCACGCAGTCGATAGCGGCTGCCGTCGACGCTGATAAAAGGCCGCAGGTAGCCCTCATAAAAGCGCGCCATTACCCCGCGTGGCTTGAAGAACTCCTGAAAGTCGTGAAGGGCGACCTCACTGCTGGCGTGCGCATTGAATGGGTAACGTCGGCCAATGGCCTTGGCGTAAAGGCTATGCACCTCGCTCCGATAACGTTGGTTGACGTGCACATAGGCCTGCTCCAGCAGATGCCGCCAACTGTCATCGGCCACACCTTCGAGCCAGCCGGCAACGGGCAGCGGCAGGCGCGCGGCGGCGTCACGCAGATTGCCCAATGCATCCTGCTGGCCCTCCATGCGCTGCCTGGCACGCAGGAAAGCCGCCTGCTCGGGTGCGCTGTCACGGTTCAATGCCGTCAGTTGCAGGTGTACTTCATCCAGCAGGCGCAACGCCTGAGTCAGCTCTACGCCAGGGTTGTGCTGCTCATCCAGCAATTGATGCAAAGGCTCAAAGCGGCGCTGCAAGGCGCGCCGCGGCGCCTCGACAATAGCCGTCTGCCCTGCCGTCAACCGCGACTTGGCCATCTCGCCCAGGTCTGCCGACTGCTGGGCCACTTTGTCCAGCAGTCCAGGGCCTGGCAACAGACGCGTGTTTTCACGCACCTGTTGCAACAGACGAATCAAGGGCGATTGCGCCGACGTCAGGTTCATCAGTTGCTCGGCATCCTGGCGCAGGTTGTCGGTCTCCTGCAGCCTGACTCGGCCAAGCGCATCGCTCCAGGCATCGGCATACTCGCTGAAATAGCGTTGCCGCAGTTCAGCCATCAGGCGCCGCAAGTCCTGGGGGCTCAAGTCGGCGCCCTGCCCTAGCACCCAGTTGTCCTGGGTGATGGCGTTTACCAACCGCGGGCCCTGCGCCTCGAAGTACTGCACATAGCGTTTGGTATAGAACCCCGGCACAGGCGGGTCGATAGCGGCGAACACCTTACCCTCGGCCAGCCGCAACGGCTCCAGGCTGCGCGCTTGTTCGCGCAATACCCGATAGACCCCATCGGCCAACGATTCGCCCCTCAGCGCTTCACGGGCCTGCGCCACCCGCTCTTCGTTGAGCGGCGCCACAAACGGTTGCTCCAGCAGCCGGGCGAGGTGCGTATTAAGGCGCTTCTGTGTCGGCATATCCCCGGCAAACCGCACCGACCAAAGGCTTGCGATATGTTCCGCCAGCCAGGTCGTGTCACGGCGCTCGCGCAGATTGAGCATCAGGTAGGCACGCAGGTCGTCGAGCAGCCGCTCCCGGTCCCCCAGGCTAGCGAGTACCTGTTCTTCCAACTGGGCGGCTATCCAGGCCAGCAATAGCTGTTGCAGCGCCTGTTCATAGGCTTGATCGACGCGGGGACGGCTCAGTTCCCCCTGATACAGCCCGGTGCGCTCCACCAGGCGTACATCTGCCGGCCCTGGAAAAACCTGGGTCGCCGCCAGTCGCGCGTCCAACAGCGCCAACAGCGCCGCGCTTTCATCGTCGGCCGCAAGGGCTAGCAGCGGGTGTGAGGTCAGCGCCGACAATTGGGCCAGGCGTTGATGGTTGACGGAGTAACTGTGCCCCCACAGCCCGCCGACACCGACAATAACCAGCGCCGCAGCCATCGCCTGCGCGCCCTGGCGCCAACGCAAACGTTGCTGTTCGTGGGCTTGCAAGCCCGCCAGGTCGGCCTCGGCGAAGATCACCTGGCTGAACAGGCCCTGCACAAAGCGCGGGTGCCTGCCATCGGCGCAGGTCAAGAAGAACCCTCGCAAACCGTTGATGGGTTGGTAGCGATGAGCGCAAAACGCCATGTCAACGAACAGACTAACCTGCTCCCCCATTCGTGCTGCTTGTTGGGGAAACTCGAGCATCTGTCCACGCCGCTCGACATTGCGCTCCTGATGCAATCGCCCAATCAGCTCACTGTTCAAGCGTTGCAATAATCGCTCGACCGCCTGACGAACCTGCGTCGTGTCAGTCCCCTCGGCGCAGGCATGCAGGTGCTGCCCAAGCACGCTGTCGGCACTTTCTCCAAGGGGTGAGTCGAAGTATTGTGCGAATCCCGGCAACTGGTCGGCGTGGGTCAACACCAGGTAAATCGGCACATCCACATGCAGCGTCTGTTGGATCTCCTGCAAGCGCGAATGTACACGGCGGGCATGATGATCCAGGTCGTATTCAGTGGCGCTCGCCAGCGTATCGGCAGACAACGTCACCACCACACCGCTGAGCGGGCGCACCCGGCGACGCCGCCTAAGCAGTTGCAGCAAGGTAGCCCAGCCTGCGGCGTCCACTGAACGGTCGGGCTGGGTAAGGTAGCGCCCCGGGGTGTCGACCAGGACGCCTTCGTCGCCGAAATACCAGTCACAATGGGCACTCGTACCTGTCGGCCGCGCTTGCCCGTGATCCAGCGCCAGCGGTAAGCCCGCTGCCGCCAGCAATTGCGTCTTGCCACTGCCCGGCTCGCCGATCAACAGGTACCAGGGCAGCTCATGACGCCAACGCGCGTTACGTTCTCCATAATGGCGGGACGTCTTGAGCAGGTGCACGGCTTTCTTGAACCGACTGCGCAGGTGTCGGCGTTCGTCCTCCACCCCCGTCATCGGCTGCTGACGCGCCTCGCGTTCAGGCCTTTGGCGCCAGGCTGCAAAACCGGGCCCCGCAACCGCCATAGCCAGTCCCCATAACAAGAACACACTGCTGATGGTGACCAGCCGCGCAGTCGCTCCGGCCCAGATACGGTGGTCATCCACCGCCAGCAGCGGCCCCAAAAACCACACCATTGCCGCACAGGACAGCACCAGCAACAGGCTCCACACCCAAATCCTGCCCAGCACGGTGCCCATCCCCTTGAAGAATGCGATCATTCAATGCTCCCAGCGTTTACAAAGGCGTGCGGAGCAGATCCGACGCCGACAGTTGAAGGGGTTGCAGCGCGTGCGTACGCTCGTTGCTCAGTACCCAGGCAAACCCTGCGTACATCGCCAGCACACACACCAAGGTGAGGCCGACCCACCAGGTGGCAGGGATGACACGCACCAGCTTGCGCCGTTCGGCCTTTGGCTGGGCAGGCAGTAGCGCTACCGCCGCCGGTTCCCCCCGTACATGCCTGATCTGGCGATACAACGCATCGCGCACCGCCTCAAGTTGCGCCACACCCCGCTCCATCACCCGGTATTTACCTTCGAACCCCAGGGACAGGCACAGGTACAGCAACTCCAGCATCGCCAGGTGCTTCACCGGGTCGCGCGTGAGGCGCTCCAGCAACTGGAACACTTTTTCGCCGCCAAAGGTTTCGTTATGAAAGCGGCTCAACAGGCTCATCTTCGACCATTCGCTTTGCGCCCCCCACGGGGTCGTCACCACCGCCTCATCGATCACGCTGCACAACACATAGCGCGCCGACATGACCTGGCTGTTCTCCACGCCGCCCTGCAAGGCGCGGGTTTCGAACTGAGTCACCGCCAACGCTAACCGATCGTTGAGCGTGCCCAGGTTTTCACGGCCGGAGCAGACCCTGAGCCCTATAACTTCAAACAATACCGCCCAGGCTGCGGCAACCAGCGGGTTGAGCCCTGCCTGAAAGCTCTGGATATCGAGCCTGTGGCCGGCGTAGATCATGCGGTCTTGCAGCTGTTCGTAGCGCGGCGGCGACGGGAAATCCGTCAACGGCCCCTGGGCAGGCTCATGAGTCTCCCGGTCGAGCAGGACGGTTTTTTCATCCTGGGTGTATTCACTGTCCATGGCATTCAGTTCCTGATGGCCCAGAAGTCGAGTTCAAGCCCGGTGAATTCACCCCCTACGTGGAAAGCGAAACCACCCGACTGCTCTAGCTGCGCGATATCACGGGGGCTCATATCGAGCATGAAATAGGTCTTGCCGGCATGGAACGGAATCTGTCGCGGCGCCACTGGCAGGGGCTTGACCTTGATTCCGGCCAAATGCAGGTTGACCAACTCACGTATGTGCTCAACCGGCGCGACTTTCAGGTGTGCTGGCAGGCGCTGGCGTAGTTCCTGCGCCTCACACTGCGCAGTGGCTGCCAGGATGAAGGTGGCGGTGCCCAGCAATTTCAACTCGCTGACCGGGCATACCAGAACGCCGTATTGGCGTGGCTGCAATGTCAACTCGATCGCCTGTTGCTCCAGCACCACCGACAGCGCCATACGCAACTGCACCATCAGAGCGCGAAAACTGGCGCCCTGATCACCGTGTTGGTAATGAACATCCAACTGCACGCGTTTGCTGTCAGTGGTGAAGGTTGATAGCTCCCCAAGCAGCGACACCAGCGCACGGAACACCGCTTCGGGCCGCACCCGCGCCTGGCTCAGGCAGTGGCGCAGCTCCAACTCGCTACGATTGATCACTTGCAGCATCAGGAAATCGGCGATGTGCGTGCCTGCGGCTGTGCTCTCGCCACGAATGCGCGCCGCGATGGCATCGCCCCGGCTGGCAAGCAGGCCAATTACCTCCTTGAGGCACGACGCCACGTACCCGTGCTCCTGCACGAAGATAAACGTCGGGATGAACGCCGTATCCAGATTCACGCCGCCTTCACTGCTGGCGTCCAGTACCTGGGCCACCTTGAGCTTGACGAAGTGCTGGTCACCCGGCTGTTCACCCAGCACAAGACGTAAATCCGGGCGCGCGCAGTGGATTCGGCAACGCGTATCCACGCCCACGTTGGAGTCTCCCACTTCCACTTCACAGCTGAGGTAGCGCGCCAACACCTCGCTTTGCGCAGGCTGGCGGACCTCAAGGTGACTGCCGCTGGCCAGCGGCAGCGCCAGGTAAACCCCTTGCGTGCCTGCATCCTTTGGCACCTGCAGCACCAGCGGCTCCATGGCGGCATTCAATTCAAACAGGCTGCCGTCCGGTAACACGCCACTGGCCTGGTTGACCACCAGCTTGCCCAGCTTGAGGTACTGCGTATTGAGTTCGAGCGTGAGCAAACCCCAGGTGTCACTGCCCAGCAGGCGGGTCTGATTGAGCTGCTGCTGGTAATAACGGTCGTTGTGCTGCAAGTGCTGTGGCCGCAACAACATGCCTTCCTGCCAGATAACTTTATGAACCTGCATGTTATTGCGTCTCCACAGCAGCGAGCGGCTCGGCAACACGTATACCGCCCTCGTCCAGCACCAACTCGGCACGGTTGCGTTGCTGCACCGTCAAGGGCACCAGCAGCCGCCATTGCACATGGGGCAAGTCTCGATAAGCGGCCAGCACTCCCACAAAACGGCTCTCAGGCGCGATGCGCAGTTTGAGCGCCAGCCCGTCACCCGGACGCAGTTCAACCTCCTCGCTGCCGACCCAGTCCTTGGGCAGCGCCTGCTGCGCATTGCCATACAGGCTGAAGAAGTCGGCATGTTCAAAGGCGACGCCATGGCGCAGTTCGATCAACTGCACCACCACGGGAGAAGGACGACCGTGCAGGTCCGGGTTGACGTGCTCGCTGGCGGTCAGCACCACATCCAGCTTGGTCAGCCTGGAAAATGGTGAGACGGCACTGCAGCCCGCCAACAGCCCGCACAAGAGCAACAGCGAAACAAGGGTGGCTCGATACATGACTATCATCCTGGAAAATCCATGTGCAGGCTGGAGAGCAGGCGCAACTGCTCCTCATAGGCTTTGGCGAAGTCGCCGCCCAACGGGCGATCATTCAGCTGGTCTTGCGCCACCACACGCTGGTAGTGACGCTGGTAGGCCCGCCAATGCCCGCCATCGGAGAAAAACCCGGCCGATTTGCCCTGGGACTCAAAGCACCCCAACAGGTGGCTCGGCTCAAAGGCCGCGCGGGCGTTACGTATGGCGCTTCGACAAGCGGCCAGCAGCGCAATCTGATGCACCTGCAGTTCTCGGTGCACCTGGGCAATGGCGCGCACGGCAGGCAGTTGCCCCAACTCCCGGGTATCGAGCATCGCGGCCAACGCAGCATCGGTGTCGCGATACACTTTCAAGGGGTTCTGGCCCATGCCCTGACTGGCGAACGCCGCCGTACCCAATTCGTTATTCAGTTCTTCCCGAGTGCGCAAACCCTGTTGCAGCCCTTCGATCGTCACCCGAAACAAGCGTGCCACCTTGATCGCCAGTGCCTCCCGGGCCAGCGTGTCGAGGGCCGTAAGGTCGACGCCCAGGACCGCTGCAAATTGTGACCAGAACACCTCGTCGGTCGATGGGGTCATCGCAACAGCGGGTACGGCGGCAACCTCTATCGAAGGGGCTTGCCGACGCGGCAAGGCCACGTGCTCGCTATCGGCCCCAAAGTGATCTGCCCATATCGCTTGCTCATCGGCGCTCTTGTTCAAGGCCTCCAGATCATCGGAGGTGGCCTGCATCTGGCGATCAAGCTCCAAGCCGTGCAGCGGGTCCAGCGACAGGAAAGCGTCATCGGGGATCGGTACTGCCGCGGGCGTCAGCAACTCGTCGGAAGGTCGCGTCGATTCCAGCAGGCGCGCACGTATCGTCAATACCCCCAGCTCGAAGACGTCACCGTCACTGATCAATCGCGCCTGCCCCTTGCGCAGGCGCTCAGGACTGCTGGCCAGTCCTATACCGTTGCGGCTGATATCCGTGAGGAAATAACGGCCTTCACGGTAACCGATCAACCCATGATGGCTGGAGAGTACGCGACTGGCGTCAGGGATCACCCAGTCACATCCAGGGCCGCGCCCGATCACGCCGCCTGCACCGTCAAATACTTTGCGGGCCAAAAGTAGGCTCTTGTCGCTCTCGCAGGCGCAGACCTCAAACACAAGCTGCAGCTTCATGCCCTCTCCTTTCAGCGGCCACGAATGATCGCCTGCGGATCACCCAAGGGGTGGTACTCGGCATCATCGAACACATAGTTGGCGTTACAGCCTCCCAACAAACACATCACCAGCACGACGACGTGCCACGCACGATCAGGCATCAGGCTTCTCCCCCAGTAAAAATCGAGTGCGTCATTCAGCGTTCCTCCCGGGCATCACCAAAGGGAATATTCAAACGGGCCAGACGGTAAAGCAGGGTACGCCGGGCGACCCCAAGCTCCCGCGCGGTACGGGTACGATTGCCGTGGTTCTTGTGCAGGCAGTCGAGCAGGAACGTGCGCTCCACTCGCTCCATACGTTGGCGCAGCGTCACGTCATCGGGAGTGGCCGGCTTAAATGCCAGGGGCAGCGCCAGGTGCTCGGGCCGAATCACGCGGTCGTCACACAACAACACGGCGCGCTCCACCAGGCATTTGAGCTCGCGCACGTTGCCGGGAAAACCGTGGCTGGACAGTTGATCAAGGGCGGTATTCGACCACTCGACAGGTGGCCTGCCCAACGCTGCGCACACCTTGGCCGTGAAATGGCGCGCCAGTTGCAGCACATCGCCGTCTCGCTCGCGCAGGGCCGGCAAGGTGATGGGGAACTGAGCCAGTCGGTAATAGAGGTCTTCACGAAAGCGCCCTTCGGCGACCATCGCCGCGAGGTCGCGGTGGGTCGCGGCAATGATGCGCACGTCGACCTTGTGTGCCGCACTGGCACCCAGCGGGCGAACCTCACCCTCCTGCAATACGCGTAGCAATTTGGCTTGCAAGGGCAGCGGCATATCGCCGATCTCATCCAACAGCAACGTACCGCCATGTGCGGTGTCGAACAGCCCCGCGTGATTGCGTTCGGCACCCGTGAACGCGCCTTTGCGGTAACCGAACAGCTCGCTTTCAAGCAACCCTTCCGGGAACGCCGCGCAGTTTTGCACGACAAACGCCTTGGCCTTGCGCGGCCCGGCCGCGTGAATGGCCCGGGCCACCACTTCCTTGCCCGTGCCGGTCTCGCCCTGCAGTAGCACGGTGTAAGGGGTGTTCAAGACTTTACTGATCAGCCGGCACGCCTGCTCCATCGCCGCGCTGGTGCCAATCAAGCCGTATGCGCCAGCCAAGGGTGTGTTGCATTCGGGCTGTGTGCCAACGTTGGGCTGCCCATCGCGCAGTACGCGCAACTGGTTGACGGCGAAGTTGCCCAAATGCCCCAAGGAGGGAGCGTAGCCTTGCAGCTGGGCCGGGTGTTGGCGGGCGCATACCAGCACACCAGTCATGCGTTCGCATCGATTGAACAGCGGCACGCTTAATAGTGCCCGCCAAGGTGTCGCCAATGCTGGCAGGAAACCCATGTCATGGCCGCTGCCTTGCACATCCTCCAGGCTCAACGCTGTGCCCTGGGTCAAGGTGTCGTACAGCAACTGTTGGGAATGCTGACCAGGCCGTGAAGGCACTACGGCGAGCGACGGCACCTGGGCAAGATGTTGGGCGATCAGTTCAAGCCCGCCGGTCACTTCATCGAGCAGGTACAACTGGCTGACGTCGCACTGGCTCAGCCGGGCCGCCGCGCTGACACATACGTCAGGTAACGCGCGTTCATCACGCTCGAACCCCAAGCGTGCGAAACAGGCAGACAGTGCGTCGATCATGTGTTGAAAATCCCTGTTCATCATGTCCATTCATCCCTAATGAAATTGCCGGTTAGCGTGACGACGCCATCGGCCCGCTCGCGCCCCAACCAGGTGGTCCAGCCCAAGCGGCAAACCGTGTTTTCGCCAATGTGCAGGGCTCTGATCTGACCCTGTGCCATTACCAGACGCAGGTCGTATTCCAATGGATCGCGCAGGGTCAGGCGCACCAGCGAGCGCAGCGGCTCACAGGCCTTTCCCGCGGGCAGGAAGTCGTGAAAACGCTGCCACCCCAACGCGCGGACATGCACCCTGAACTTGCCACTGCGGTCAGCGACGCGGCGCCCCAGCACCAGGTCCTCGCCCAGCACACTGTTGGTTCGTCCCAGGTCGTTGCGCTGTACCTGGCTGACCTCGACCTGGCGTTCAACCCACTGCTCGATAAACAACGCGTCGTGCTTGAAGTAGTAACGCAGGACCGATTCGATCAACGCCGCCGAGTGCACACGCACGCTCAGCAGGCCCAGGTAGGGCAGCAAGCGCTTGCAATCGAGCTGGCAAGCGCCACGGATCGCGGCACCACCCAGCCCCGTCAAGGCAAACATCTGCTCGGAAAAACCATCATTGGCGCCTGCCCGGAAACACGCCCGATAGCGGTATTTGCGCCAGATCGGGAGCATCAGCCGGTGCAGGCGATGATGGAACAGATCGAGGAAGTCTCGAGTCGGGTTGCCGCCCGGCTGTTCGGCAAATGCCTGCTCACCATAAAACGCAGGCAGTGGGGACCCGGCGCCAAATAACCCCAGCACATTGAGGCGCAGGCGTGCGCGCAAATGTCCGTGCTCCATAAAGAACTCCACTCGGTCAATATCGTGCGCGGCAAACCCCAAGCCAGGGTTGGCCTGGAACTCCAACTGGTCGTACAGCGCGTCCTCATCCAGCAGCGGATGAGCCTCACGCAATCGCTCGGTGACCTGCAAAACCGCCTGGAACAGCGTGTATTCACGGATACCCCGGCAAAGTTGATTCAGAGCAGGGGTTGCTGCCCGATCCGGGATGGCCATAGATACACGTCTCCTTGTGTGCTGATGACACGCAACTCGTGATGGGAATTGAGGCTGGCATAAAGCGCAAAGAACTGATTGAGGACCGAAGCGAATACAAACAAGTCGCCCGGACCGACAAAGCCCTGGGAATCGACGGTCAGATCGACCCGCACACCTCGCACGGGCAACCCACGATGCAGGCGATCAATCGCCTCATGACGGATGGCGCGCAAGGCCCCGAGTCTTTTCTGGCTGACCTTCAGCGCCTGGCGATCGTAATAACGCGGCAGGTCGTAGGTTTCGAGAATCACTTTCAAGGCGTTGATATCGGTCAACGACAAATAGTTGAGCGACATGTTGCTGATGAGCTTCCACAGAAAATTCTGGTCCAGGGGCGGCGCGTAGCTCGCCGTTGGCGCGGTGATATTGCCGAACGTCAACGACTCCGGTGTCTGTTCGCCGGGCTGGTTGATCTCGCCTGCACGTAATTGCCGTGGCAGGTTGCAATTGGTACAGGTCAGTTCGACCGACAGGGTTTCCTGGCCCTGTTCGCGGCGATTGCCGAACCCCATCCAGGTGTCGAGCCCGGCATGTTGGACCGACGAACGTTGGCGAATGCTGTAGCTGGGCGGTGCCGCCAGAGGCTCACTGTTGCAATCATGTTCAAACGACTCGAACGGCACGTAGGTTTGATAGCCCAAACCACCGGGGCGCCAGCCGGTGACCTTATCCACGGAAAACACGCTGGCATTGCCCGGCGTGTATTCCCCAGGCACCAGGAGGTACTCGTCCTGTTTACCGTCCAGGCGAATGGGAACGGCATCCTGGGTAAACAGGTTGACGATGGGCGTGCAATACAGCTTCACGTTATCCAGGGTAGGACGCAGGGGCTCACGGCCCTGGGTGCGAAGTTCGAAACGCATCACCAGGCCGTGCGCCTGCCGGAGCAACTCGTGAGACAACGTGTGCAACACCTCCAGGCCTTCGACATCGACAAACAGGTACTTCTCGGGAAACGCGAAGTACTCCTGCAGGTGCCGATAACCCTCCAGGGTGTTCTGCGGATAAGGAATCAACGCCTGGTCCGGGGCAAACCCCACCGGCCGGACCTGGTTGGCATTGAGCCGCAGCGTCACGGGTTGGCCATCGCCGGCGTTGATCGGCAGACCGTCGTGATCCACGAGTTGCAGGCTGATGCCCTCCAGGTGGCGCAATAGGCTCAGATACAGGCCCTGACTGATGTAATGGTCACCGGCCAGGTGCAGTCGCAGCGAATCGAATATCAACTCACTGAAGCTGCCGTCGACACTCATGCGCAGGCGCAAGTCCAACCAGGCCTCTTCGCCCTGGCATCTGTATTCCAGGCCGTTGAGCTGCAACGGCATGACGTCGGTGGCATAGCAGGTGCGGAACCGGCAACGCTCTCCTTGGATGGGGGCGCTTTGCACAGCGGTGTCCCGAGCCACCCGAACGCTGGGGCCGGCACGTTTCAACGGGTCGAATTGCAGGATGCTGAAGGCCGGTATCGGCCGCATGTAATGAGGCCACAGCAAGTGCATCAATGAGTGGGTCAACTCCGGTAGTTCGTCATCCAGCTTCTGGCGCAGGCGCCCGGTCAGGAATGCAAAGCCCTCCAGCAAGCGCTCGACATCCGGATCCTGGCCGGCTTCGCCAAGAAACGGCGCCAGGGCGGGATTACGCTCGGAAAAACGCCGCCCCAGTTGGCGCAGCGCGCTGAGTTCGCTTTGGAAATAACGGTCAAGCGCCATCGGCAAAGACCTCAACCCGCCCGGTATCTGTAAGGCGCGCGTGGAACACCACAGGATGCAGGGCACCCTCGATCATCCGCTCAGCCTCAATGGCGAATGCCAGGGACAAGGAGTCACGCACAACCGGCAGCAGCCTGACACGGACATTCGTCAGCCGCGGCTCATACGCCTGGATAAACCGTTCGATATGCAGGCGCGACTGACTCAAGGATTCATGCAAGCTGAGCCGCATATCATTGAGGTCAGGCAAGCCATAATCAGGCAGCGTCCGGACACTGCCCGCACGAGTGCTGAGCATTTTCCCCAAATGTGCGGCGATGGACGCCACGGCGGCGCCCGGGTTAGACGCACCACGCTCAAGACGTTCGAAAAGGCTGTTGTGCTCAAGCATGCCCTGGCCTCCGCTCATTCTTTATCGAGCTTGCCGACCAGGGACAACGTGAAGTCTGCCCCCATGTATTTGAAATGCGGGCGTACCGTGACGTTGACCCGATACCAGCCAGGCTCTCCCTCGACATCGCTGACCACAATGCGCGCGGCACGCAAGGGGCGACGCCCACGCACCTCGGCACTGGGGTTTTCCTGGTCCGCGACGTATTGGCGAACCCATTTGTTGAGTTCCAACTCCAGGTCCGTGCGCTCTTTCCATGCGCCCAACTGCTCCCGTTGCAGCACCTTGAGGTAATGAGCCAGGCGGTTGACCACCATCATGTAGGGCAATTGAGTGCCCAAACGGTAATTCAGCTCTGCCGCCCGGCCCTCCTCACTGATGCCAAAAGATTTGGGCTTCTGCACGGAGCTGGCGGAAAAAAACGCTGCGTTGTCACTGCCCTTGCGCATGGTCAAGGCGATGAAACCTTCTTGTGCCAGTTCGTACTCACGCCGGTCCGAAATCAGCACCTCCGTAGGAATCTTGGTTTCGATCTCGCCCATGCTCTGGAAGTGATGCAGCGGAAGGTCTTCGACCGCCCCGCCGCTTTGCGGGCCAATGATGTTGGGGCACCAGCGAAAGCGCGCAAAGCTATCGGTCAGGCGAGTGGCGAAGGCGTAGGCGGTATTGCCCCACAAGTAATGCTCGTGGCTGTTAACCACATTCTCCTGGTAGGCGAAGGTCTTGACCGGGCACTCAAGGGGGTCATAAGGGGTGCGCAGCAGAAAGCGCGGTACGGTGAGGCCAATATATCGGGCGTCTTCGCTCTGCCGGAAACTTTGCCATTTGGCAAACTGCGGGCCTTCGAAATGGTCCCGCAGATCCTTCAGGTCGGGCAACCCGCTGAAGCTTTCCAAGCCGAAGAAACTCGGCCCCGCCGCAGCGATAAAGGGTGCGTGGGCCATGCCGGCGACGCTGGATGCGTATTGCATCAGTTTCACATCGGGTGCACTGGGCGAAAGAAAGTAGTTGGCAATGATCGCGCCCACCGGCTGGCCGCCAAACTGGCCGTATTCGGCGCTATAGACGTGTTTGTACAACCCGGACTGGGTAATTTCCGAGGAGTCTTCAAAATCATCCAGCAGGTCCTGGCGCGAGACATTCAACAGCTCGATCTTGATGTTCTCGCGAAAATCGGTGCGCTCAACCAGCAACTGCAAGCCTCGCCACGAAGCCTCCAGAGCCTGGAACTCCGGGTGGTGAAGAATCTCATCCATTTGCTCGCTGAGCTTGGTATCGATCTCGGCGATCATCCGGTCGACCAGGCGTTTTTTTACCGGCTCGTCACAATTATGTGGCTTGACCAGCTCTGCGATAAACGCCGAGACCCCGCGCTTGGCGATGCCGTAAGCCTCGTCGTCGGCGCTGAGCAATGTCTGGGAAATGATGTTATCGAGGATGCTACCGCCTTCGATAACCTGTACGGGTTGCGGGCCGTGTTGAATCGTGGTCATGGTGTCAGTGTCCTTTTACTGAAAATGTCAGGCTTGGGGCCTATCCAGCCCCAATTCGGCGAGCACTCGTGCGCGGGAGTCGCCATTGGCCAGCGTCCGCTCGATAGCGTTGCGAAAGCTGGGCGTATTACCCAGCGGGCCCTTGAGCGCCACCAACGCCTCACGCAAAGCCATCAGCTTTTGCAATTGCGGAATCTGTTCCACCAGGTTCGCGGGGTTGAAGTCCTTCATCGCGCTGATCCGCACCTGGACCGGCAACTCTTCCATGTCGGTTGCCTCCTGGAGGCGGTTGGGCACGCTCAGCGTCAGGCTCAATGCTTGCTTGGCCAACACCTCGTCAAAGGTGTGCTTGTCGATGCCGATGGGCTTGCGATCTTCAAGTTTGCGCGGGTCCGCGCGCAGGGAAAAATCCCCCAGCACCAGCAGCTTCAACGGCAGCTCGACGTCTTCCTGAGCGCCACCGACGGCGGGTTTGAAGGTAATGTTGATGCGTTCCTTTGGGGCTACCGAACCGTCTTTGGCCATGGTGCTTTTCCTTTTTGATGAGGCACTATTCAAGTACTGCTTCCAGGTCGAAATGGCACAACCGGCGATGCAGGGTGTCTTTTGCGTCTTGTACGGATTGGTTTTGTGGCAACAGGTCGTAGCAGCGATACAGCAGCTGGCCGACTTGCACGGCCAGCTGCGGCTCCCAATTTTCCAGGCCCGTGCGCTGTAACTGCAGGTCGAGTTGTTCCAGCTGGATCCTGGCCAGGTCATGCTTGCCGGCCGCCACACACAACCTGGCCAGCGCCAGGTGCCAATGAAAGCGCGCTCGATCACCGCACGCCGCCCGCAGCCCTTGCTTGAGCCCCCCCACCGCAGCCTTGAGGCCGTCCTTGCGCAGGCAGGGCATCACGGCTTGCAACGCCGCGTCCCAAGGCTGTGCGACGCTGTCGACGACCACACTGGAGGGCTCGGGCTTGTGTACGTGACGCATCACGTGAAGCGCGATCCACTCACCTGTCGCGGGGTCGGCAAAGGGCGTGCCGTCCTCGAACCGATACTCAGGCAGGTTCGGCAGGCGATGCAGCAGCAGAGCGAATTGCATTTCCAGTTCGGTCATGGCCAGCTCTGCGTGCAAGGCCTCCAGGCACTCCCAGACCATGCGCAACCCGTCGAACCAGAACATCGCACCGGCCAGGCTGACCTCAAGTTCAAGCAACAGATCGGTGTAATGGCCTTGGCTGAAGCGGTCTTGATAGCGCTTGCGCTTGTCGCCAGCCAATGGGCGCAGCGCCGTCACCCGCTCACTATTGGCGTCGGGATAATTGACGAGCATCAGCCACGCCAAGGTTCGGGCCAGGCGCAAGGCACGCGGGTCGGTGGCATCCTGACGCAACCACCAGGCACATAAAGGTCGAGCCTGCTCCTGCAAGGCGCGCAGCCGTTTGTGCGCGTCTTTTTCGTTATTGAGCGGTTGCTCGGCCTGTAGCAGTGGAGTTGGCGCTGGCTTGACCTGGGCAATGATGCCCGCGACGCCGCCAGGTTCGGCTGTAGCCTGGGCCAAACGCGCCGACAGCTGCCGGCGAACCGGCAACAGTAACGGCGCCTCGCTGCCAAGCTGTTCGCCCCATAGCCGATCAAGACATTCCAGGTGTTCCAGCAGCGCCTGACATAAAGGTCGTTGATCCTCGAGCGGGACGTTGTGCGCACACACTTGTTCAAGGCGCGACACCAACCAGCCAAACACCGCAATGCGGGTACGCAGCTTAACGGGATAGACCTGCGCCCAATGACGCTCGCAGAGTTCACGCAACACACCGAGCCCCGCCAGCAACCCAGCAAATGAATCACGCTGGTACAGGGCCCAGGCCAACCAGGCGGCGACGCGCAGATCCTTGGAATGCTCACGCAGAATGCACTCACTGATTTCGCTGATCTTCTGCCAATCCGGCAGGCCTGCCCCATGAATGGAGTGCGCCTTGCCCAGCTCGGCTTCCAGCACTTCAAACTCACTTGAATAGCGCATGTCACTGCCAACAAAACTGCTTGGCGAGCACGCTGTCCGTGCAAGTTCTAAGTAATAGGCATATTGCTTTTCTGAATAAACCATTTTGGGCTGCACACAACCATCCAAGGCAAAGTAGGCAAAATTAACATCACTGTTAAACCGCCCTTGAACTTCCGCACAAAACACATTGAAGTGAGCGAACCTTAGCCACGAAAAAAACAATCAGCAAGTAACAGAACGGAACTTAAGAAACATCCTACACCACCTGAAAATAAAGGCCTGCGCAGCTATTTGCGCAGCCCACCCAAGCGAAACCCATCATCCACAGCCTAAAACCATGTATTTACCAAACATATGACATGAGCAACTAAATGCGCATGTCTGTGCAACTAATGACACTAAAAACCACCCACAGCACTACAGCAAACGCTCAATAAAGGATGCTGAGTATTTTTCGCCCTTATTTCATTGAGCCTCACACTTTCAGGCACGCTTCTTGTTATAGGAACCTGCCCGGTCAGCGCTCTCGCTGCCCGGCAATACCTACTCAATCAGGCAAGGAAACCCGTCATGCCCACACCCGCGTACCTCTCCATCACCGGTGTCAAACAAGGTTTGATTACGGCAGGCACATTTACCCAGGACTCGGTAGGCAACATTTATCAGGAAGGCCATGAGGACCAGATTCTGGTGCAGGCGTTTGCTCATCAGGTAATCATTCCCCGCGACCCGCAGTCGGGCCAGCCGACCGGTCAGCGCGTGCATAAACCGCTGATGATCAGCAAGGTTTTCGATAAATCCTCACCCTTGCTGTTCAGCGCCCTGACCACCGGCGAAGAAGTGTCCTGCCGCCTCGAATGGCTGCGCACCTCCTCGGCCGGAACCCAGGAGCATTACTTCACGATTGAACTGGAAGGCGCCACCATCGTCGACATCCAATCGCGCATGCCCAACTGCCAAGACCCAGACAACGCCCACTTCACCCATCTGGAGGATGTGCACTTCACCTATCGCAAAATCATCTGGACTCACGAAGTCGCCGGAACGTCCGGCTCGGATGACTGGCGTAGCCCAGTGACGGGTTAACGGT
>NZ_LYSO01000103.1:0-22077 GCF_001728935.1 Pseudomonas sp. AP42 | reverse complement strand
CGGGGCGCCTGAGATCAAAAGCAGATCAAGAGCGGCTCGCTTCGCATCGTGGTTAGCGTTGAGCGCTACCGCGTTATTTAGATACCGATGCTGCGATGAGGCCAGTACCAGCCCCGCATCATTACTTGCCGAGCTTGCGCAACTCGTCCGACTCCACCACCCGCACGCCATCCTGTTCTTCCAGCGCCAGGCGCCACATGGCGCGGGCCAGTTCGCAGACTTCAATACCGTGGTACTTGCCCGGAATAAGCCGTGACAAAGGCCCGGCTAACTGCTCGGCCAGGCGCGGTTCCAGTCGTTCGCCCAGCAGCAGCGACGGACGTACGATGGTCAACTGCGGCCAGTCTTGCGCTCGGAGCGCCAGTTCCATTTCCCCCTTGACGCGGTTGTAGAACACCGAGGATTTCGGGTCGGCGCCAATTGCGCTGATCACGATCAGATGCCGCGCGCCCAGTTCCCGTGCGCGCTTGGCGAAAGCCACCACCATGTCCAGGTCGACCGCACGGAACGCAGCTTCCGAGCCGGCCTTTTTGATCGTGGTGCCCAGGCAGCAGAAGGCGATATCCACGCGGCCGCTCAGTTGCGGCAGGAACACCGCCGGCTCGCCCACCGGGTTTTCCAGGCGTGGATGTTCAGCCAATGGTTTGCGGCTGGGTGCCAGCACGCGGGTCACGGTGGGTTCGTTGAGCAGGCGGTCGAGCAGGTGTTCGCCCGTGAGGCCGGAAGCCCCGGCCAGCAAGATATGCTGCGGTGTCAGGTACATGGTGTTTCCCCCTTGTTACACGTTACAGCTTAGTTGCCTTTGGCTTCCTTGCTATTCATTGAGACGCTTTCGAGCGCCTTTCGTGCCTGCTGTTTACGTAATAATTGCCAATGGGCGATCACGCCTTTAGGTGCCCAGATCTGCGGTTCGGAGGCTTCGAAATTGTCCGCCTGTTCGCGTTCGGCCACGTGCAGTTGTGCCAGTTTGAAGGCGTGTTGCAAATCATCCGTTTGGTTGAAAGCTTGTGCGAAAAGGGCATCACCGAAGTAGGTGAAGTCTGCTTCTTCCGAGCAGCCGAACGACACGCGGTCCGCGCGGGAGGCTGTCATGATCAGGGTGCGCTCATCTTTGAGCGCCGGTATGAAGCCGCCGGAGTAACAGGCGGAGATCACGATGACCTTGTCACGGTTTTTCAGTGGTGCGAGCACGGCCGCTAGTTCATCGGCGGGCAGGTCGGCCAGTTCCATGCGCGGTTGGTCGAGCACCAGTTCATGCTCATGGGTGCCATGGCTGGTCATATAAATGAACACCAGGTCTTCCGGCCCGGTGCGTTCGGCCAGGGTTTGCACGGAACGACGCAGGCTTTCGCGGGTGGCCAGGGGGCGGTCGGCGATGTGGTCGCGGTGGTTGACCAGGCGCAGCTGCCCGCGAGCACCAAAGCGGGTGGCGAGCAGGTTGCTGACGTAATCGGCTTCGCGCAGGAACACGCTTTGTTTGCCGTCACCGGCCAGCACCAGGGTGTACAGCTCCACGGCTGGGGTGGACGCGGGCACGGCTGCCAGGGCGTCATCGAGCAAGCGGCCTTGGGCCAGTATGCCGGTCTCCAGTGGGTCGGGCAGCAGCTTGCCCTCGGCGTCGCGTACGCGCAGGCCATTGACCCAGGTGCCGGACTGCACGGTGCCGTCGGTGAGTACCAGGGTGCCACGGCCTTGATAGTTGTCGCTGTCGAAGCCTCCGATATAGAAACTGCCATCGGTGAGGTTCAGACGCCCTTCACCGGTAAAGCGCCAGTCACTGAACTGGCCGACGTAGTGGCTGCCATCGACGCCGATCAATTCGCCTTTGCCGGTCAGCGCGCCTTCCTTGAACTGGCCGATCCACACATCGCCGTCGGCGTTCTCGTAGCGGCCTTTGCCGTTGAGCTGGTTCTGCTTGAATTGGCCGACATAGATATCGCCCTCGGCGCTGTTGAAGGTGCCATTGCCTTCCAGTTGGCCATCGACAAAACGGCCGCTGAACTGGTTGCCGCTGTCGTCATTGCGTTGGCCTTCGCCATTGGGCTTGCCGTGGGCGAACTGGCCCTGGTACTGGCTGCCGTCGGCCAGTTCCAGGCGGCCGAGGCCTGAGTACTGGTCGTCCTGGAATTCGCCGCGATAAGTCATCTGCCCCTCTTTGAGGGTGCCTTCGCCGTTGCGTCGACCGTTCTTGAAGCCGCCCACGTAGCTGCTGCCCGAGGTGGTCAGGCTGCCCTGGCCGTCAAACAGGCCCTGCTTGAATTCGCCTTTATAGACTTCGCCATTGCTGCCGTGCCATTCGCCCTGGCCGTGCCACTGGCCTTTGTCGAATTGGCCGGCGTACCAGCTGCCATTGGGGTAGTCCACACGGCCTTGGCCTTGCAGCAAACCGTTGACCACATCGCCACGGTAGCGGCCGCCATCGGGCAGGCGCGCATCGGGCGGCAACAGCGATTCGCCGTCTCCGCAAGCGGTGAGCAACAGGGCAAGGGCAAGGGGAGCGAGTGGGCGCATAGCGGGATCCGGATAATTGAGCGCCGAGTATGCCGTAGCCGGGGTGCCGAACCTAGTGGTCTATGCGCAGGATCCATCACCTGTAGGAGCGGGCTTGCCCGCGAAAAACTCACAGGCGCCGCATTTATTCAGCCAGCAAGCGTTATCGATGACGACCTTCGCGAGCAAGCTCGCTCCTACAGTGGGGGTGTGGTGGTTATACGAAGCACAGTGACAGCGACTCGGCGATGTAAGCCGGCTTCTCCTGGCCTTCGATTTCCAGGGTGGCCGTGGCCTTGAACAGCCATTGGCCCGGCTTCTTCTCGGTGACGTCTGTGAGGGTGACGTTCAGGCGCACCTTGGAATTCACTTTCACCGGCTGGATAAAGCGCACGCTGTCCAGGCCGTAGTTGACGGCCATCTTCAAGCCTTCGGGCATGATCAGGATGTCTTCCATCAGCTTGGGCATCAGTGACAGCGACAGGAACCCGTGGGCGATGGTGCTGCCGAACGGGGTTTGCGCGGCCTTGACCGGGTCGACGTGGATGAACTGATGATCGCCGGTGGCTTCTGCGAACAGGTTGATACGCGCCTGGTCGATGGTGAGCCATTCGGAACGTCCCAGTTCCTTGCCGACGTAATCTTTGAGCTGCGCTACGGGTACATAGGGCATTGCGTCTCTCCTTGGTTCATCATTTTTGCCCATCGGTAACGGGCGTTTTTATCGGTTACAGAGAACCAATGTAGATCATCATGGGCAATCAGCCCGGTCAACCCAAGATGCTTTTGGCGAATGCCGGAGCATAGGGCGGGCATGCTTATAATGCGCGCGAGCGTTGAGGGGGAGAGAGCGGGATGCTGTTACGTGGCCTGACCTGGCTGGTGCTGTTTCAATTGATCGGCACCGCGATCAATCATTTGTTGGTGCCGGTGCTGCCGGGGCCGATCATCGGCTTGCTGCTGATGCTGGGCTTTCTGGTCTGGCGCGGTGAAGTCGGCGAGCCCCTGAGCCTGGCGGCCGGCAGCCTGTTGCGTTACCTGCCACTGCTGCTGGTGCCGCCGGCCGTGGGGGTGATGGTGTACGCCAAGGACATCGTGGCGGATTTCTGGGCCATCGTCGGGGCGTTGGTGTTGTCGCTGGTGATCGCCATGGGCTTTGTCGGTGTGCTGATGCAGCAGATGGTCAAGCGCAAGGAGAAGGACCAATGATCCTCGACTGGCAAGGCGCCTGGACGGCGGTCATTCATCACCCGCTGTTCGGTATCGGTATCACCCTGGGCGCCTATCAACTGGTGCTGGCGGGGTTCGAGAAAACCCGCCGGATCTTCCTGCAGCCGGTGCTGGTGTCGATGTTGCTGGTGATCGGCGTGCTGCTCACCTGCGGCCTGAGCTACGCCGAATACCGCAAGAGCACCGAGATCATGGGCATCCTGCTGGGGCCTGCGACCGTGGCCCTGGCGGTGCCGCTTTATCTGAACCTGCGACGGATTCGCCAATTGTTCTGGCCGATTTTTACTACGCTGGTGGTAGGCGGGGTATTGGCCACCGGCCTTTGTGTGGCGTTGGGGTGGTGGTTTGGTGCCGAACACAGAGTGCTGATGACCATGGCGCCCAAGTCGGTGACCTCGCCGATTGCCATGCTGGTGGCCGAGCAGATCGGCGGCGTGGCGGCCTTGGCAGCGGTGTTCGTGTTGATCACTGGGGTGGTCGGCGCGATGATCGGCCCAGCGCTCTTGACGCGCCTGGGTGTACGCAGCCCCGAAGCGCGCGGCATGGCTTTGGGCATGACCGCCCACGCCGTCGGTACTTCGGTGGCCCTGCAGGAAAGCGAAGAATGCGGCGCCTTCGCGGCGCTGGCCATGAGTTTGATGGGCGTGGCCACGGCGGTGTTCCTGCCGTTGGCGGTGTCGGTCATTGTTTAAACCAGGTTTTAAGGAAGCCGTTATGAGTCTGGCGCTATTCCCCCTCAACACTGTGCTGTTCCCAGGCTGCACCCTCGACTTGCAGATATTCGAGGCACGCTACCTGGACATGATCGGCCGTTGCATGAAAAAGGGCGAAGGCTTTGGTGTGGTGTGCATCCTGGATGGCTCAGAGGTGGGCATGGCCCCTGACGGTTATGCGCTTGTCGGTTGTGAAGCGCTGATTCGTGACTTCAAACAGCAGGACAACGGCCTGCTGGGCATTCGCGTCGAAGGGGGGCGTCGTTTCCGCGTGCATGAGACCGACGTGCAGAAAGACCAATTGCTGGTGGCCGACGTGCAATGGTTGCAAGAGTTGCCGGACCCGCCACTGGGCGAAGAAGACGCCGACTTACTGGCGTTGCTTGAGGCCCTGGCCGAGCACCCGATGGTGGCTTCGCTGGACATGGGCGGTGACGTCGAAGGCCAGCAAGCCCTGGGCAACCGGTTGGCCTATCTGCTGCCGTTTACCGAGGCCGACAAGATCGACTTGCTGCAACTGGACGACCCACAGCAACGCTTGGATGCGATCCAGATGTTGCTCGATGAACTGCAGGGCGAACTGTTCACCTGAGGTTCGGATTTGCCTGACAGAGCTTTCAGACTTTGCTCGGTCGTCTCCACTGCGTCGCCTGCACTATTTTCCGATCACACAACAATGATCGGAGATAACCATGATTCGGCTGACACCCTCGGAACAAGTCGCGTGGGACGCTTATTTTGTCAGCGTGACCACGCAATTACTCCAGCAGCAAGCCTCGCGGGGCGCGGAGTACATCGCCGAGCGCGCCGCCGAAGTGGCCGATGAGATGCTGCTGGAGCGCCGCGAACGTTGCGTTGAACGGCGCAGCGCCTCCGTGGACTGGATCGGCCCGGCCAAGGGTCAGTAGGCGTACCTGAGCAGGGCGTGGGGCGTGCCGGTAAAGGCGATAAAACCGAGCACGGCTACCACGGCGGGCAGCACCAGCCACCAGGCTTTTTGCGACATGGCTGGCAATGGGCTGCGGTACTCGATTGCCGTCAGGCTGAACGCACATACGGTCATGGCCAGCAACGTGCCGGCCAGGATGTCTGTAGGCCAATGGGCGCCCAGGTAGACCCGCGACAAGGCAATGAACGCCGCCGGAATGCAGCCCAACAGCATCCAGGTCAGGCGCAGCCGCGTGGGTTGGCCGCGACCGGCCAATACCGCGAGCGCCAGGAAGAAGGCAAAGGCACCGGAGGCATGGCCGCTTGGCATGCTGAAGCTGGTCAGCGGGTCGGTGAGGATTTCCGGGCGGCCACGGGCAAAGAACAGCTTGGTGCCGGTGTTGATCACTGCCGCGCCGGCGAGGGTGGCGCCGACAAACACGGCTTGGCGCCATTGCCGCGCTAGCAGCAACAGGCCAGTGAACACCGCGCTGGCGAAAAACATCTTCTTGAACTCGCCCAGTTGGGTGACCCGCACCATCACTTCGTCCAGCCACGGGCTGCGATGTTCCTGCACCAGGGCGCTCAGGCCCTGGTCGAAGTCATTGAGATGGGGGTAGCCGATAAACAGTGCGATCAACAACACCAGGCTGGCGCAACCGATCCACAAGGTGGCGCGCCGATGCCCACGCCAACTGCTGTTCAAACTCAGCCCCAGCAGCACCGCCAGGCACGCCGCGATAATCGCCGCTTCCGGCCAGAAACCTTCCGGCAACGGCAGGCGGAACGCGGCGCCGGCGGCCCAGCCCGGCAGCAGATAGGCCACGGTCCAGCCCGCTGCGGCAATGATGCTCACGGCGGCGAAGCGCGGGAAGGGCATGTCGCACATACCCGCCACCATCGGCAGCATAGGGCGCAATGGTCCGATGAAACGCCCGACCAACAGGCTGGCAATCCCGTACTTGTGGAAGTAGGTTTCTGCGCCGTTCATCCATTCAGGATGCTGGCGCAGGCCGGGCAGGCGCCGGATGTTCTGATGGAAGTGGCGGCCCAGATAATAGGAAACGCCGTCGCCCAACAAACCGCCGAGGAAGCCCAGCAGCAGGGTTTCACTCAGCGACAGCGCACCGCTGCCAGCCAGCGCGGCGATTGCAAACAGCAATACCGTGCCTGGCACGATCAACCCGGCAATCGCCAGACACTCCACGCACGCGACAATAAACACCGCCGCTGCCAGCCATTGTGGGTTGAGGGTCAACCAGCCGGTAATGCTATCGAGCCATTGGCCCATACAATCCACTCCATGCATACATATTCAAAAACACTGAAGATCCAGTTGTGGGAGCTGGCTTGCCTGCGATGGCGGCGGCATGGCCAGCATTGAAGTTGCCTGACCCACCGCTATCGCAGGCAAGCCAGCTCCCACATGGGATGTGTCGCGGGTTAAATCAAAAAATAATCCCGGCCTTCGACCTGCCCCCGACGCAGCGGGTTCCGCGTGCAATAAGGCGCATAGCCAGCATCGACGAAACGGTACATCAAGTGCTCATCGCGCCCACTGGGGATGCCCAGGCGCCTGGTCTGGATAATCTGCGTGGGCACTTGGCCCACGTCTTCGACATACAGCAGTTCCTGGTCGAAGCGCTTGGCGTCCCACATCGGCACTTTCAGTCCCAGTGCCTTGCACAGCAGCGTCTGGCCCGCACACAGCTTTTGCGAGGGGCGTGGGCTGCCATCGGGGTTGGGGTTGTTCAACAGCATCTGCGCCAGGCTCGCCGCGCCGGAAATGTCATCGACCCAGGGATAGGCCGATTTGATCAACACGGCATTGCCCGGGCCATGGGCGCTGAAGTTCAGCGAATCACCGCCACGGGCGTAGTACATGTAGATATGGCCACCATCCAGAAACAAAGCCTTACGCTTTTCTGTGTAGCCGAGTGAGGCGTGGCTGCCTTTTTCGGCCACGTAATAGGCTTCGGTTTCAATAATTCGCGCCGAAAGCCAGAGATCGCCCACGCGATGGCGAATGACTTTTCCGAGTAGTTCGCGGGCAAGCAGTTGCGCGTCGCGGTCGAAGAAGCTATCGGGCAGGGGGCTGGCGGGTAGCTGGGGCAAAAAATCGGGCATGGCGGTCAAGGGTTGATACGGCTAAATGTGACCGAATCATAACAACTCTCAGCTTAATTACGCCTGAACCTGGGGTTTTTACAGTTCATTTCGACCATCCGCCCCTCACCGCTGTCAGTCGGGCGGCGTCACAGCTATAATCTGCCGCTTTCCTCTTTGCCAAGACTCCCTGACCATGACTGAGTCCGTTCTTGACTACATGACCCGCCTGGGTCGCGCTGCCCGGCAGGCCTCGCGGTTGATCGCCCGTGCGAGCACCGCGCAGAAGAACCGTGCGCTGCTGGCGGCTGCCGATGCTCTGGATGCTTCGCGCTCCGAGCTGACTGCCGCCAACGAGCTGGACCTGGCCAATGGGCGCGCCAATGGCCTGGAGCCAGCCTTGCTGGACCGCCTGGCGCTGACCCCGGCGCGTATCGACGACATGATCGAAGGCCTGCGTCAGGTGGCTAAGCTGCCTGATCCCATCGGTGAAATTCGCGACATGCGTTACCTGCCGTCCGGTATCCAGGTGGGCAAGATGCGCGTGCCCCTGGGCGTGATCGGCATCATCTATGAGTCACGCCCGAACGTGACCATCGACGCCGCGAGCCTGTGCCTCAAGTCCGGCAACGCCACCATCCTGCGTGGCGGTTCCGAGGCGATCAACTCCAACCGCGCCATCGCCGCCTGCATCCAGCAGGGCCTGGCCGTGGCCGAGTTGCCGGCTGAAGTGGTGCAAGTGGTGGAAACCACCGACCGCGCGGCCGTGGGTGCCTTGATCACCATGCCGGAATTCGTCGACGTGATCGTACCGCGAGGTGGCAAGAGCCTGATCGAGCGCGTCAGCCGCGATGCCAAGGTGCCAGTTATCAAGCACCTGGACGGCGTCTGCCATGTGTTCATCGACATTGCCGCCGACCTCGACAAGGCGATCCGCATTGCCGACAACGCCAAGACCCACCGCTATGCGCCGTGCAACACCATGGAAACCCTGCTGGTGCACGCCGGCATTGCCGAGCGCGTGCTGCCGCCGCTGGCTGCCATCTACCGTGACAAGTCGGTAGAGCTGCGCGGTTGCGAGCGCACCCGGGCGTTGCTGGGCGCGGACGTCATCGAGGCGACCGAGCAGGACTGGTACACCGAGTACACGGCCCCGATCCTGTCGATCCGCATCGTCGACGACCTGGACCAGGCCATCGAACACATCAATACCTATGGCTCCAAGCACACCGACGCCATCGTTTCCGAGCATTTCAGCGATGCCCGGCGTTTCCTCAACGAAGTGGATTCCGCTTCGGTGATGGTCAACGCCTCGACGCGTTTTGCCGACGGCTTCGAGTACGGCTTGGGGGCGGAGATCGGTATTTCCACCGACAAGCTCCACGCACGCGGCCCGGTGGGCCTCGAAGGGCTGACCAGTGAGAAGTACGTGGTGTTTGGCGACGGTCATGTGCGCACTTGATGACTAAACGCATCGGGCTGCTCGGCGGTACTTTCGACCCCGTGCACATCGGCCATTTGCGCAGTGCCCTGGAAGTTGCGGATGCCCTTGCGCTGGATGAGCTGCGCCTGCTGCCCAATTTCCGGCCGCCCCATCGCGACACGCCGCAGGTGGCCGCCGAGCAACGCCTGGAAATGGTGCGTGTTGCCGTAGAAGGTATATCGCCGCTGGTGGTGGACGATCGCGAACTCAAGCGCGATAAACCGTCCTACACTATCGACACCCTGGAGCTGATGCGCGCCGAATTGGCCGCAGATGACCCACTGTTTCTGCTTTTGGGCTGGGACGCATTTTGCGGCCTGCCCTCTTGGCACCGCTGGGAGGAACTCCTCCAGCATTGCCACATCCTGGTTTTGCAACGCCCGGATGCCGACAGCGAACCGCCGGATGCCTTGCGCAACCTGCTGGCCGCGCGGTCGGTAAGTGACCCCTTGGCCCTGACCGGGCCGAACGGGAATATTGCATTCGTCTGGCAGACCCCGCTTGCGGTGTCCGCCACCCAGATCCGTCAACTGCTGGCCAGCGGGAAGTCGGTACGTTTCCTGGTGCCTGACGCGGTCCTGGCCTACATCGATGCGCACGGGCTTTACCGTGCGTCGAACTAAAAAGGCGCGCTTGAACGCACGAACCGTGCAGCAAGCGCCCGAACATACGAGCAAAACGAGTTTTATATGACGAACAAAGACGTAAGCAAAGTTAAGCGCAAAGGCACCTTCAAAAGCGCACCGCTGCCGGTTGAAGCCCATGTTGGCCCGGAACTGGCTGGCGAAGAGCTGGTGAAAGTCGCCGTGGCTGCCCTGGAAGACGTTAAAGCCCAGGACATCCAGGTGCTGGACGTGCGCGACAAGCAGAGCATCACCGACTTCATGATCATCGCCACCGGTACCTCCAACCGCCAGATCGGCGCGATGCTGGACAAGGTTCGTGAAGCCGTCAAAGCCCAGGGCGTCAAGCCATTGGGTGAAGAAGGCAAGGGCGACAGCGACTGGGTGTTGCTGGACATGGACGATGTGATCGTTCACATGATGACCTCCAACGCTCGCCAGTTCTACGACCTGGAGCGTCTGTGGAAAGGCGCCGAGCAGAGCCGTGCTGCCGATGGCAAGCACCACAGCCCGGAAGTGGGCCACGCGCACTTCGACAAGCTCAACAAAGACCAGGAATAAGGAACGGCTGTGCGCCTGCGTCTGATCGCTGTCGGTTCACGCATGCCCAAGTGGGTGGAAGAAGGCTGGCACGAATATGCCAAGCGTCTGCCCGCTGAGCTGTCGCTTGAGCTGGTGGAAATACCGCTCAATACCCGGGGCAAGAACGCCGACGTGGCGCGCTTTATCCGTCAGGAAGGCGAAGCCATGCTGGCCAAGGTCGGCCCCAATGAGCGCATCGTCACCCTTGAAGTGCACGGCAAGCCCTGGAGCACCGAGCAACTGGCGGTGGAACTGGATCGCTGGCGCCTGGATTCGCGCACGGTCAATTTCATGGTCGGCGGCCCCGAAGGGCTGGCGCCGGAAGTCTGTGCGCGAGCCGATCAGCGCTGGTCGCTGTCGGCGCTGACGTTGCCGCACCCGTTGGTAAGGATTCTGATCGGTGAACAGCTGTATCGCGCCTGGACAGTTCTGTCCGGGCACCCTTACCACAAATAGTCTGCGCCGCCCCCGATGACCCAGCCGATCCGCATCAAGGACCACGAGAAAGACGCACGTCTGGTACGCGCGCGGGTGGTGTTCGGTGCTGTTTTGGTGGTGGTGCTGATGTGCGTGCTGATTGCGCGGCTGTATTTCCTCCAGGTGATCCAGTACGACTATCACTCCACGCTGTCGGAAAATAACCGGGTGCATGTGCAACCGATTCCGCCGACCCGTGGGCTGATCTTCGACCGCAATGGCGTAGTGGTTGCCGATAACCGGCCCAGCTTCAGCCTGAGCATGACCCGCGAACGTTCCGGCGACTGGAAGCAGGTGCTCGATGTCATCGTCGAGGTGCTGCAACTGACGCCGGAAGACCGGGTGGTTTTCGAGAAACGCATGCGGCAGGGGCGCCGGCCGTTCGAGCCGGTGCCGATTCTGTTCGAGCTGACCGAAGAGCAGATCGCCCGCATTGCGGTGAACCAGTTCCGCCTGCCAGGTGTGGAAGTGGTAGCGCAGTTGGTGCGGCATTACCCGCAAGGGCCGCACTTTGCCCACTCCGTTGGCTACATGGGGCGGATCAACGAGAAAGAGCTGAAAACCCTCGACCCGATCAACTACAGCGGCACCCACCATATTGGCAAAACCGGCATCGAGCGCTTCTATGAGGCCGAGTTGCATGGCCAGGTAGGTAATGAGGAAGTCGAGACCAATGCGCGTGGCCGCGTATTGCGGGTACTCAAGCGCACCGACCCGGTGCCGGGCAAGGACATTGTCCTGAGCCTGGACATCAAGTTGCAGGAAGCTGCCGAGATGGCCCTGGGCGGTCGGCGGGGTGCCGTAGTGGCGCTGGACCCGAAGACCGGCGAAGTGCTGGCGATGGTCAGCCAGCCCAGCTTCGACCCCAACCCGTTTGTGACCGGCATCAGCTTCAAGGCCTACGCCGAGCTGCGTGATTCCATCGACCGGCCACTGTTCAACCGCGTCTTGCGCGGCCTGTACCCACCGGGCTCGACCATCAAGCCGGCGGTGGCGATTGCCGGCCTGGATGCTGGTGTGGTCACGGCTTCAAGCCGGGTGTACGACCCTGGCTATTACATGCTGCCCAACTATGACCACAAATACCGTAACTGGAACCGCTCCGGTGACGGCTATGTCGACCTGGATACCGCGATCATGCGCTCCAACGACACCTATTTTTACGACCTGGCCCACAAGCTGGGGATTGATCGGCTGTCTGCCTACATGGGTAAGTTCGGCCTCGGTCAGAAAGTCTCCCTGGACATGTTCGAAGAATCCCCCGGCCTGATGCCGTCGCGGGAGTGGAAGCGTGCGACCCGCCGCCAGGCATGGTTCCCCGGCGAAACCCTGATCCTCGGTATCGGCCAGGGCTATATGCAGGCCACACCGCTGCAACTGGCCCAGGCCACGGCGCTGGTGGCGAACAAAGGCGTGTGGAACCGACCGCACCTGGCCAGGACCATCGAAGGCGAAAAGCCGGTGGACGACAATCCGATTCCGGACATCGTGCTGCGTGACCCGTCCGACTGGGCCAAGGTCAACCACGGCATGCAGCAGGTGATGCACGGTGCTCGCGGCACCGCACGCAAGGCGGCAATCGGCGCGCAGTACCGCATTGCCGGCAAGAGTGGTACGGCCCAGGTGGTCGCGATCAAACAGGGCGAAAAGTATGACCGTTCCAAGGTGCAGGAACGCCACCGCGACCACGCCTTGTTTGTCGGCTTTGCCCCGGCGGAAGACCCGAAAATCGTGGTGGCCGTGATGGTCGAGAACGGCGAGTCCGGCTCCGGCGTCGCGGCCCCTGTGGTACGCCAGGTGATGGATGCCTGGCTGCTGGCCGACGATGGCCGGCTCAAGCCCGAGTATGGCGGCCCCCCTTCAAGCCCCGAGGTTACGGCCCGTGAAGAGTAATTTTGACCGCATCCTCTCCAGCGAAGATGTGATGCGTCGCCGTGCGACGTTGCTGCAACGCATGCACATTGATGGCCCCTTGCTGATCCTGCTGCTGACCCTGGCGGCCGGCAGCCTGTTCGTGCTGTATTCGGCCAGCGGCAAGAACTGGGACCTGCTGATCAAGCAGGCGTCTTCGTTTGGCCTGGGTTTACTGTCGATGGTGGTGATCGCTCAATTGGAGCCGCGCTTCATGGCGCGCTGGGTGCCCTTGGGGTATGTCGCCGGCGTGTTGCTGCTGGTGGTGGTGGACGTCATGGGCCACAACGCCATGGGCGCCACACGCTGGATCAACATCCCCGGGGTGATTCGCTTCCAGCCGTCGGAATTCATGAAGATCCTGATGCCGGCCACTATTGCCTGGTACCTGTCCAAGCGCACCTTGCCGCCGCAGCTCAAGCACGTGGCCATCAGCCTGATCCTGATCGGCGTGCCCTTCGTGCTGATCGTGCGCCAGCCGGATCTGGGCACCTCGTTGCTGATCCTCGCCGGTGGCGCGTTCGTATTGTTCATGGGCGGATTGCGCTGGCGCTGGATCCTCAGCGTGCTGGCCGCCGCGGTGCCCGTGGCCGTGGCCATGTGGTTCTTCTTTATGCACGACTACCAGAAGCAACGGATCCTTACGTTCCTCGACCCGGAGAGCGACCCGTTGGGCACCGGCTGGAACATCATCCAGTCCAAGGCGGCCATTGGTTCCGGCGGGGTATTTGGCAAGGGCTGGTTGCTGGGCACCCAGTCCCACCTGGACTTCTTGCCCGAGAGCCATACTGACTTCATCATCGCGGTGATGGGCGAAGAGTTCGGCCTGGTGGGCATTTGCGCGTTGTTGCTGATCTATCTGCTGTTGATTGGTCGCGGCCTGGTGATCACGGCCCAGGCGCAGACGCTGTTCGGCAAATTGCTCGCCGGCAGCCTGACCATGACGTTTTTTGTTTACGTTTTCGTCAACATCGGTATGGTCAGTGGCCTGCTGCCGGTGGTTGGGGTGCCGTTGCCATTCATTAGCTACGGCGGAACTTCGCTGGTGACATTGCTGTCAGCGTTTGGGGTTTTGATGTCGATTCATACGCATCGCAAGTGGATCGCACAGGTTTGAATAAGGTGAAGATGTCAATGCAAGTAATGCGCGGCTGGGCGACTCGGCATGCGACCTGGATGGGCCTGATTGGGCTGCTGGGGGCAACGCAAGAGGCGCAGGCCGGTGACTACGATGGCTCTCCCCAGGTCGCCGAATTTGTTGGTGAGCTGACCCGCGACTATGGTTTTGCCGGCGAGCAACTGATGGGCGTGTTCCGCGAAGCCCAGAAAAAGCAGGCGATCCTCGACGCCATCTCTCGCCCCGCCGAACGCGTAAAGCAGTGGAAGGACTATCGCCCGATGTTCCTCACTGATGCGCGCATCGCCCGCGGCGTGGACTTCTGGCGCCAGCACGAGGCAGTCCTGGCCCGCGCCGAGCAAGAGTACGGCGTGCCGGCCCAGGTGATCGTCTCGATCATCGGCATCGAAACCTTTTACGGGCGCAACACCGGCAGCTATCGGGTGATCGACGCCTTGTCGACCCTGGGCTTCGATTACCCGCCCCGCGCCGAGTTCTTCCGCAAGGAACTGCGCGAATTCCTGTTGCTGGCCCGCGAAGAGCAGGTCGACCCGCTGAGCCTCAAGGGCTCCTACGCCGGGGCGATGGGCTTGCCGCAGTTCATGCCCAGCAGCTTTCGCGCCTATGCGGTGGATTTCGACGGTGACGGGCACATCAATATCTGGAGCAACCCCGACGATGCCATCGGCAGCGTGGCCAGCTACTTCAAGCGCCACGGTTGGGTTGGCGGCGAGCCGGTGGTTATCCGCGCCGATGTCACGGGCGAGCGCGCCGACGAGGGCCTGACCCAAGGTATCGAACCGGTCAAGACCGTTGGGGAGTTGCGAGCGCTGGGCTGGTCGAGTCAGAATGCGCCACGCGACGACATGCCGGTGACGGCATTCCGCCTGGAAGGCGCAAATGGCCCTGAATACTGGATGGGCCTGAAGAATTTCTACGCAATCACGCGTTATAACCGCAGTGTGATGTACGCCATGGCCGTGCATCAGCTGTCAGATGAGCTGGTTCAAGCACGGGGCAACAAGTAATGCGGGTATCGCCGTTCAAAAAACCGCTCAAGCTGGTGGCGTTCGCCGCGTTGTCCTTGTTGGTAGCCAGTTGTTCCACCACCCCTAACCGTGCGCCGGCCAAGAAAGCGGGCGGTGCGGTGGTCCGCGCCCAGCCGGGCCTGGACATCAACCGCGCGCACAAAGACGGCGCGCCGTGGTGGGATGTGGATGTATCGAAAATCCCGGACGCCACGCCCACCCTGCACACCGGCCCCTACAAGGCCAACCCCTACACCGTGCTGGGCAAGAATTACTTCCCGCTGCAGGAATCCAAGACCTACGTGCAATCGGGCACCGCGTCCTGGTACGGCACCAAGTTCCATGGCCAGAACACCGCCAACGGCGAAGTGTATGACCTGTATGGCATGAGCGCGGCCCACAAGACCCTGCCGCTGCCCAGCTATGTGCGCGTGACCAACCTGGACAACAACCGTACCGTGATCCTGCGGGTCAATGACCGCGGGCCGTTCTATTCGGACCGCATCATTGACTTGTCCTACGCGGCCGCCAAGAAACTCGGGTATGCCGAAACCGGCACTGCACGGGTCAAGGTCGAAGGCATCGACCCGGCGCAGTACTGGGCCCAGCGTGGCAAACCCGCGCCGTTGATGCTCAACGAACCGGTTACCCCGCAACCGCAAGTGACGGCCTCGACCGGCAAGATCGAGCAGTGGACGCCGCCGCCGGCGCAACATGCTCCGGATACTGTCGTCGTGCCGCACGCGGCACCGGGCGCCTCGATGGCGGGCGGGCAATACCTGCAGGTCGGCGCTTTCGCCAACCCGGATGCGGCAGAACTGTTAAGGTCCAAGCTCAGCGGCATGGTCAGCGCGCCGGTCTTCATCAGCTCCATCGTGCGTAACCAGCAAACCTTGCACCGTGTACGCATGGGCCCGATCGGCTCGCCAAGCGAAGTGGCGCAAGTGCAGAACAGCGTGCGCCTGGCCAACCTGGGGCAACCCAGCGTGGTCACCGCAGAATAAGCAGTAACGGTTTGATGGCTCAGGCGCGCCTGCGCGCTTGAACCCTGGTTGTTGGCTCGTTGAACAATAAAAACCCAGGGGCAAGGGGTGAGCGGGCAACCGAACACGTGACAGTCTGGAAGCGGGCTGTCTGAATAGTTTTGCCCGCGAGGGCAAGTTTCCATAAGCAATTTCGAGAGACGGATGAACATCACCACCTTAGCCAAACGTACGTGCCTGCTTATCTCGCTGATCATCACCCCAGCCGCCTGGGCGGTTGAGATGGTGCCGGCCTCCCCGCAACTGGCCGCCAAGTCCTGGGTACTCATGGATGCCGCCAGTGGCAACGTGCTGGTCGAAAACGGCGGTGACGTGCGCCTGCCGCCTGCCAGCCTGACCAAGCTGATGACCGCCTACATCGCGACCCTGGAAATCCGTCGCGGCCAGATCGGCGAAAACGACCCGGTGACCGTCAGCGAAAACGCCTGGCGTACCGGTGGTTCGCGGATGTTCATCAAGGTGGGTTCGCAAGTCACCGTGAGCGACCTGCTGCACGGCATCATCATTCAGTCCGGTAACGACGCCAGCGTCGCCCTGGCCGAGCACATCGCCGGCAGCGAAGACGCCTTCGCCGACATGATGAACAAAACCGCCGGCGAGCTGGGCATGACCAACAGCCACTTCATGAACCCGACTGGCCTGCCAAACCCAGAGCACTATTCGTCGGCTCACGACATGGCGATCCTGGCGCGCGCGATCATCCGCGTTGACCCGGTGCACTACGCGATCTACTCCCAGAAGGAGTTCTTCTGGAACAACATCAAGCAGCCTAACCGCAACCTGTTGCTGTGGCGCGACAAGACCGTCGATGGCCTGAAAACCGGCCACACCGACGAAGCCGGCTACTGCATGGTGTCGTCCGCCGTACGTGATGGCCAGCGCCTGATCGCCGTGGTGTTCGGCACCAACAGCGAGCAGGCCCGTGCGGCCGAGACGCAAAAACTGCTGACTTACGGCTTCCGCTTCTTCGAAACCCAGACCTTCTACCAGAAGGGTGCTGAGCTGGCGACCGCGCCGGTGTGGAAGGGCGCGACTTCGCAAGTCAAGGCCGGCCTAGCCGACGACCTGACCCTGACCATGCCTAAAGGCCAGCTCAAAAAGCTCGCCGCCAGCATGACCCTGAACCCGCAATTGGTTGCGCCAATCGCCAAGGGTGATGTGATCGGTAAGGTTGAAGTCAAGCTGGACGACAAGGTGGTGCACAGCGCCGACCTGATCGCACTGGACGCTGTCGAGGAAGGTGGTATCTTCCGCCGCGTATGGGATAGCATCCGTCTATTCTTCTACGGCTTGTTCAACTGATTGTGTGCACCTGCAAAGCCCCGCGTTGATCCAGCGCGGGGCTTTGCCCGTCGCCACGGCTTAGCGCTTACGAGGCTGTTCTGCCATGACCGATAAAGAAGTAAAAGCGCCAAAAATCGAATTCCCTGTGACGGATTATCCTATCAAGGTAATCAGCGACACCGGTGTGGGCCGCAAAGACACGATTCTTGAGATCGTGCGTAAACATGCGACGATCAACGATAACCGGGTGGATGAGCGCTCCAGCACCACCGGTAAGTACACGACTATCCAGTTGCACATCGTTGCGACCGGTCAAGACCAGCTCTACGACATCAACAGCGAACTGCGGGCCACCGGCTTCGTGCACATGGTGCTGTGATGTCGCAAACCCTGGGCTTTCGCGAGCTCGGCCGGATGGCCTATGAGCCGGTCTGGCATGCCATGCAGCGCTTTACCAATGAGCGCGGCACCTCGGCCCCGGATGAAATCTGGCTGGTGGAACACCCGCCGGTCTTCACCCAGGGCCAGGCCGGCAAGGCCGAGCACTTGCTGCTGCCGGGTGATATTCCGGTGGTGCAGGTCGACCGAGGTGGCCAAGTGACTTACCATGGTCCCGGTCAACTGGTGGCTTACCTGCTGCTGGACGTGCGCAAGCTGGGGTTTGGCGTGCGCGACCTGGTCAGCCGCATGGAGACGTGCCTGATCGAGCTGTTGGCCAGTTACGGCGTGACCGCCGTGGCCAAGCCCGATGCACCGGGTGTGTACGTGGATGGCGCGAAAATCGCCTCCCTGGGGCTGCGCATTCGCCACGGTTGTTCCTTTCATGGCCTGGCCTTGAATGTGGACATGGACCTGGCACCGTTCCGGCGCATCAACCCGTGCGGTTATGCCGGGCTTGCAATGACCCAGTTGAGTGACCATGCAACATCCATTGAATTTGCCGAGGTAAGTGCCCGGCTGCGCGCGCAGCTCGTCAAACACCTCGACTATGCAGAGCAGACGACCCTGACGGGCGGAATCGATTGATATGACTACTGATGTTGTGCAAACCATGATCCCGACGCTGGACATCACTGAGCGTCCAGCCCCGGCCCCGCGTGCCAAGGTGGAAGCCGGCGTCAAGCTGCGCGGCGCCGAGAAGGTTGCACGCATCCCGGTCAAGATCATCCCGACCACCGAGCTGCCGAAAAAACCCGACTGGATTCGCGTGCGCATCCCGGTTTCGCCGGAAGTCGACCGTATCAAGTCGCTGCTGCGCAAACACAAGTTGCACAGCGTATGCGAAGAAGCGTCCTGCCCGAACCTGGGCGAGTGCTTCTCTGGCGGCACTGCCACCTTCATGATCATGGGTGACATCTGCACCCGTCGCTGCCCGTTCTGCGACGTCGGCCACGGCCGTCCGAAGCCGTTGGACGTCAACGAGCCAGAAAGCCTGGCCATCGCCATCGCCGACCTCAAACTCAAGTACGTGGTGATCACCTCGGTGGACCGCGACGACCTGCGTGACGGCGGTGCCCAGCACTTTGCCGACTGCATCCGCGAGATCCGCAAGCTGTCGCCCAACGTGATGCTCGAAACCCTGGTGCCGGACTACCGTGGCCGTATGGACGTCGCCCTGGAAATCACCGCCGCCGAGCCGCCGGATGTGTTCAACCACAACCTGGAAACCGTGCCGCGCCTGTACAAGGCTGCGCGCCCGGGTTCGGACTACCAGTGGTCGCTTACCCTGCTGCAGAAATTCAAGCAGATGATGCCGCACATTCCGACCAAGTCCGGCTTGATGCTGGGCCTGGGTGAGACCGACGAAGAAGTCATCGAAGTCATGAAGCGCATGCGCGAACACGACATCGACATGCTGACCCTGGGCCAGTACCTGCAACCGTCCCGCAGCCACTTGCCGGTGCAGCGCTTCGTGCACCCGGACACCTTCGCCTGGTTCGCCGAGGAAGGCTACAAGATGGGCTTCAAGAACGTAGCGTCTGGCCCGTTGGTGCGGTCTTCGTATCACGCCGATGAGCAGGCCAAGCTGGTCAAGGCGAGCCTGGTTTCGTAAGCCGCTCCAGAATCAATGTGAAATGCGGGCTTGTGTGGGAGCGGGCTTGCTCGCGAAGGCGCCGTGTCAGTCACCTGATCCATTGACTGACACGGCGCCTTCGCGAGCAAGCCCGCTCCCACATTGGGTTCTGCATTACAGATAGGGAGAACATGGATGACCGCTCTACCGAGTGCCGCCGTACCTGCACTGCGCCCCGAAGGCACCCTCGGCCTGATCGCCCCCGCCGGCCCTGCCGAGTTGGATGTTGAAAAAGCCAGGCAATGGATGCGTGCCCGTGGCTACGACCTGCATATTTTCCCTGGTGTGCACGAACGCGACGGCTACCTGGCCGGTAGCGATGAAGTGCGCCTGCGCGATTTGCATGCGGCCTTCGCCAACCCCGACATCGATGCCATCCTTTGCCTGCGTGGCGGCTATGGCACGCCCCGTTTGCTGGATGCCGTGGACTTCGACCTGCTACGCGCCAACCCTAAGCCGTTCGTAGGCTACAGCGATATCACCGCCTTGCACCTGGCGATCAACCGCTACGCGGGCTTTGTGACATTCCACGGCCCGATGCTCAATGCCGACCTGCTCGGCGGCAAACAGCCGCCCACCGAGTCCTCGTTGTTCAGCCTGCTGCGTGGCCAACGGGGCGCCGGCAGTGTGCTGCCGCACCCGATGGCCTACCCGCTGACCACCATCGAGCCGGGTGTGGCCTGTGGGCGCTTGCTGGGCGGTAACTTGTCGATGATCGCCGCCGTCATGGGCACGCCGTACGAACTAGACGCCGATGGCATCATCCTGTTTATCGAAGACGTCAACGAACCGCTTTATCGCATCGACCGATTGCTGGCTCACCTGCGGTTGGCGGGCAAGCTGGCTCAGGTTGCCGGTGTGCTTGTAGGGGATGTGGCCGGTGTGGATAACCTGGCGCTGGCGCGTCTGTTGAAGCAGACCTTTGCGCCGCTGTGCATTCCAGTGCTGGCGGGCTGGCGCAGTGGGCATTGCGACCCGAACCTGACATTGCCGATGGGCGCCTTGGTGCGCCTGGATGCGGGGGAGCAGCGGGTGGTGCTGGAGCAGGATGTAGTCTTTAAATAATGGGCGCCTGTTGGACCCCTTTCGCGAGCAAGCCAGCTCCCACATTTTGAAATGCATTCAACATGTGGGAGCGGGCTTGCTCGCGAAAGCGGTAGCCGCCATACAACGATCTATTGGCTCTGCAGCGACTCCAGCAACTTCACTGTCGGATACCCATCCGCCGGCCAGCCCAGCGCCTGCTGTGCAGCCCGAATCGCCTTGCGCGTGTTGGCGCCAATAATCCCGTCGGCATTACCCGCGTCGTAGCCCTTGGCGCTGAGCGCCGTCTGCAGGTCGATGCGTTGCGAACGGCTCAATGGCAGCTCATCTTTGGGCCAACTGCCCCGAATCACACCGCCACCGCCAAACCGCTCCGACAGCAGGCCAACCGCCAGTGCGTAGGACGACGAATTGTTGTACTTGAGGATCGCGCGGAAGTTATCCAGCACCAGGAATGCCGGGCCACGGTAGCCGGCCGGCAGCAGCAGGGCGGCGGACAGCTGGTCGACATTCGCCGGCAGGCTCACGCCAGGCGGCAGTTGGATGCCCAGTTGCAGCCATTGCGCCACGGTCTTGCGCACGCCACCATCGGCCAGGCTGTAATCGAAGCCCGACGGCAGCGGCTGCACTTCAACACCCCACGGCTGGCCTTTTTGCCAGCCGGAGCTTTGCAGGTAGTGCGCGGTGGAGGCGAGGGCATCGCCCGGGCTGTTCCAGATATCGCGGCGACCGTCACCGTCGAAGTCCACGGCGTGGGTGTTGTAGGTGGTCGGGATGAACTGGGTCTGGCCCATCGCCCCGGCCCAGGAGCCTTTCATCTGGTCAGCCTGGATATCGCCATGCTGGATGATCTGCAGCGCCGCCAGCAGTTGCGCTTGTGCAAAGGCCGGGCGACGGCCTTCGTAAGCCAGGGTGGCCAGGGAACGGATTACCGAGTTATTGCCCTGGAACTGGCCAAAGTTGCTTTCCATGCCCCACACCGAGACCAGTGCCTGGCGGTCAACGCCATAGCGCTCTTCGATGCGCTGCAGGATATCGGCGTACTTGACCAGCAACGCCTGGCCATTGCGCACGCGCAGCGGCGACAGGGCGCCCTCGATGTATTCCCACACCGGGCGGGAAAACTCTGGCTGGCTGCGGTCGGCACGAATCACCGCCATATCGGGGGTGACGCCGGCAAAGGCGTTATCGAACACCGCGGGCGTAATCCCGGCTTGCAGGGCTTGTGCACGGAAGCCAGCCTGCCACTCGGCAAAGGTCTGGGTGGGTTGGATATCGAGATTGTCCACTGCCAATGGGGCAACCACGGCAGGCGCAATAGCCGGGGCGGTCTGGAGCTTGGGCAGGGGTTGAGCGTCCGCAGCCGTGGGCTTTTCGGCGCAGGCGACGAGCAGAATGAGGCTGGAGGCAGCGATCAATTGGCGTAGGTGCCAACGACGGGAAAGACTAGAGGGCATGCACAGGTCCAGGGATTACCAATCAGGTACAGACCTTATCATGCCAGAGGGGCGCTTGCCTTCAGGCAGCCAGAAAGTAAGAAGCCTCCCAGCTATTAGACTGGAAGGCTTCGCGGCGGTAGCTGCCTTTGCCTTTGCCGGCGCGTTCCTGGCGGCTGCGGAACAAGGGCTGGGCGATGATGGATTTGGCCTTGTTGGGGCCATGCTTGGATGGCTTTTTGCTCATGGTGGGTTCTCTCGCTTGGGGTGGAATGTGGCGGTGCAAATCATCTGCCGAAGTGGGCTGGCTGTAAAGCCCGGCGATAGGTGGGAAATGTCGCAAATAAGGGGTGGGCAGAGTCCATGTGGGGGCTTGCTCCCGCGACGGCCTGACAGCCGGCGCCTATCTCCCTGGCGCCCCAGGATCCCAATGTGGGAGATGGCTTGCCTGCGAAGGCGGCCTGGCAGTCAACACAGTTGGATGGTGTACATATCCATTGCTGCGGTAA
>NZ_LYSO01000102.1:0-22205 GCF_001728935.1 Pseudomonas sp. AP42 | reverse complement strand
ATGCACCGCCGATCCCCTGTGGGAGCTGTCGAGCTTTAGCGAGGCTGCGAAAGCGGTGGGCCAGGCGATGAAAGTGTTGCCTGTGCCGCCGCCATCGCAGCCTCGCTGGGGCTCGACAGCTCCCACATTTTGAGCGGTGTTGTTGTCGGGAGCTGTGTTTGGCGCGGTGGCCCTGCAAACCGAGATCAACCCGCCACCGCCGATCCCCTGTGGGAGCTGTCGAGCTTCAGCGAGGCTGCGAAAGCGGTGGGTCAAACAATGAGCCTTTGGGCAATGCCCCCACCTGATCAAATTCCGTCTGAGGCTATACTTGCCTCCGTCCAACCAATCGAGATCCCCATGAGCACCTCTCTTTCCCTGTCGCCCGTGCGCAAGCCCGTCGCGCCACTGATCGCTTTTGTCATCCTGGTGGCGGGCGCTCTGTTCCTGCAAAACACGGTGGGCGCGCGCCAGGTGTTGTTGCTGGTGGTCGGTGCCGCGCTTGGCCTGACCCTGTATCACGCGGCCTTCGGTTTTACTTCGGCCTGGCGTGTGTTTATCAATGATCGGCGTGGCGCCGGCTTGCGTGCGCAGATGGTGATGCTGGCGGTGGCGGTGGTGCTGTTTTTCCCGGCGCTGGGCGCGGGCACTTTGTTTGGCCAGCCGGTGACCGGGCTGGTGGCGCCAGCGGGTGTGTCGGTGGTGTTCGGGGCGTTTATTTTCGGGATCGGCATGCAGCTGGGCGGCGGGTGTGCGTCGGGCACCTTGTTCACCGTGGGCGGCGGTAATGCGCGGATGTTGGTGACACTGCTGTTCTTTATCTGTGGCTCGTTGATCGCCACCCATCACGTCGACTGGTGGTTTGCACTGCCATCGTTTCCGGCGGTTTCCATCGTCAAAACCTTCGGTGTACTGCCGGCCTTGGTCCTGAGCCTGACGGTGTTCTTGCTGATTGCGCTGGTCACCGTGCGCCTGGAAAAACGCCGTCATGGCCAGCTTGAACAAGGCGTACAAAGCGAGCACCCAGGGCTGCGCCGCTTCCTGCGCGGGCCATGGCCGTTGGTATGGGGCGCGATCGGCCTGGCGCTGCTCAACTACGCCACCCTGGCCCTGGCCGGGCGGCCGTGGGGCATTACTTCCGCGTTCGCATTGTGGGGCGCCAAGGTGGCGAGCGGGCTGGGCGTGGACGTCGCCAGTTGGGCATTCTGGCAGATGCCGGGCAATGCCAAGGCCCTGGCTGCACCGGTGTGGGAAGACATCACCAGCGTCATGGACATCGGTATTGTCCTCGGCGCGCTGCTGGCCGCAGGCCTGGCCGGGCGTTTCGCCCCCAGCCTGAACATCCCGCTGCGCTCGTTGATCGCGGCGGTGATCGGTGGCCTGATGCTCGGCTACGGTTCGCGTCTGGCCTATGGCTGCAACATCGGCGCGTACTTCAGTGGCATCGCCTCGGGCAGCCTGCATGGCTGGGTGTGGCTGGTGGCGGCCTTTATCGGCAACGGCGTGGGCGTGCGCTTGCGGCCGTTTTTCTTTGCGGGTGAGCGGCCCAAGGTGGCCTTGAGTGGCTGCTGAGCCGTGCACTCACATTCGCCTGGCGCGAGCGCAAGATGCCGGGTTATTACCCGCCATCGAGCATTGCGCTGCCCAGGCATTCCGGGACATTGAAGGCCTGGGTTGGCTGGCGGATGCTGCGTCGATCAGTGTCGAGCGTCATCGGCAGTGGATCGCACTATCGACCTGCTGGGTGGTGGTCGACACCCATGACCAGCTCCAAGGCTTCCTCAGCGCAGAACGTTTTGGCGACGACCTGCATATCCACGAAGTCTCGGTTGCCCAGCCATTGCAAGGCCAGGGCTGGGGACGCAGGCTGGTGGAAACGGCGATCCACCACGCACGCGCCCAGCAACTGTGTGCGGTGACCTTGACCACCTTCAAGCATGTGCCCTGGAATGCGCCGTTCTATCGGCGCCTGGGCTTTGAACCCCATACCCATCAGCGCCTGGAAAATACCCTGGCGGATGAATACGCCCAAGGTTTCGTCCCTGGCAGCCGCTGTGCCATGGCGTACAAAGTGGTATGTCCGAATCCGTCCTGAAGTAGTCCGCCTCTTGCCTGTCGTCCTCCGAGCGTTGTCCTTACCATGGCTCTATCGTCTCCCCATAGACACAAGCCAGAAGGACAACCCGTGACTCAAAAAGCCCTGATCGTGATCGACGCCCAACATTCCTTCCGGCATTCAACCTACTGGTCCGAAAATGACCTGCCCGATTACCTGGAAAAACAGCAGGCCCTCATTGATGGCTGTGTTCAGCAAGGCATCCCGGTGGTACAAATCTTCCATGTTGAAGACCAAGGGCATTTCTCCATGCAATCGGGCAACGTCAGGGCCTTGAGCGAGCTGTCGATCAATCCACAGTTAGTGATCCATAAGCGCTACCACAGCGCCTTCGCCGGTACGCCTCTGGCTGCTCGCCTCACGGAGATGGGCGTCACCACGCTGATCATCAGCGGCATCCGCACTGAGCAATGCTGCGAGACCACCACGCGGCAAGCGTCGGACAGCGGCTTTAAGGTGGACTTTGTCAGTGAAGCCACACTGACATTCCCCATGACCCACCTGCGCAGCGGCCGGGAGTACACCGCGGCGCAAATCCGCGAACGCACGGAGCTGGTGCTGGAAGAGCGTTTTGCGCGCATCGTCACGGTCGACCAGGCCCTGGAAGGATGAACCCGTGAGCGTACCGGTGCTGTTTGTGTTGTTGCCTAATGTGCTGATGCTCGACCTGGCGGGGCCTGCTGAAGTGTTGCGCCTGGCCGCGCAAGCCGAGGACCCGGCGGCGGTGGATTTCGATCTGCAGTACGTCAGCCCGGTAGAGTCGCTGCACAGCTCCATCGGCTTGCCACTGACCGGGCTGGCGCCCCTGCCGCAGACTCTGGAACCCGGTACGCTGGTGGTGTTGGTGGGCTCCACGATGAACGTGTCGAAAGCCCACCAAAAGGCCTTCGAATCGGCCAGCCATCAGCTCACCCAGTGGTTGCAAAACGTCTTCGCACCCTCGGCCGAGCGTCTGGTGTGCGTGTGCGCCGGCGCGTTGAGCGCCGCCAGGGCCGGGCTGCTCGATGGGCGCCAATGCACCACGCACCATTCGCTGTGCGCCACTTTGCAGGCCCTCGCACCCACCGCCCGGGTTTTGGAAAACCGCCTGTACGTGACCGATGGCCCGGTCAGTTGCAGCGCCGGTATCACGGCGGGTATCGACCTGATGCTGCACCTGGTTGCCGAACTGGCCGGGCCACGCTTGGCGTGCGCGGTGGCGCGAGACATGGTGGTGTACCTGCGCCGCAGCGGCAGCGACCCGCAGCTATCGCCTTGGGTGAGCGGGCGCAATCACCTGCACCCGGCGGTCCATCGCGTGCAAGACGCCATAGCCGCCGCCCCCTGCGAAGCCTGGACACTCACCCGCATGGCAAGCCTGGCCTGCACCAGCAGCCGACACCTGGCGCGCCTGTTCCAGGAGCATGTCGGCATCAGCCCGTTGGATTACCTGCACCGCCTGCGCCTGGCCGTGGCCCGTGAACTGCTGGCCGAGTCGGCCCTGGACATTGAAACCATCGCCGAGCGCGCAGGCTTTGGCTCGGCGCGGCATCTGCGGCGTATCTGGAGCAAATATGACGCGGCCACCCCTTCAGCCATGCGCCTTACTCAGCAGGCGTCTCGACAGCCGTGACCGGCTCTTGACCGGCCTCGGTGGCCAGCTTCAAACGGTCCGCCTTGCTGATGTATTTGTCTTTGCTTTTAGGCGCCAGCTTGGCGCTGGCCTTTTTCGCTTTGGCTTTGAAGAGCTGCTGAAGTTTTTTCTGGCGGTTCATGTTCCGTTGCCTGAAGGGGAAAGGCGCGAATGATACTACCGGTTCAGCGCGCCAGGAACTCACTGATCAGCGTGATCACCTGCTGCTGGATCACGGGCCGTGGCCGCGCGCCTTTGCCGTCCTGGCAAATTCGCCGTGGCGAGCGATGTAATGAACCACTTCACCGCCGCCGGTGGAATGACCGACATGCACCGCAGTTTGTACGCCCAGGTGCTCGACCACGGCCGCGACGTCGTCGGCACAGTGGTCCATATCGTGCCCGTCCCAGACCTGGCTGGAGCGCCCGAGGCCACGCCGGTCGTGGGCAACGACCCGCTAACCTTCCCAGGAAGAACAGCATTCGAATCGCCGCCTTGGCCGCCCAATGACTTTAGGTTTAAAGTCAACTTTAAGGTCGATGGTTTTTGTGGGGGGTACATGAGAATAGGCGAGTTGGCAAAAATCAGCGGGTTGGCGGCTTCACGCATCCGCTTCTACGAGGCGAGCGGCCTGATCCAATCGGTTGCGCGTAAATCCAACGGCTATCGAGACTATGCGCCCGGCACCGAGGCCGTGTTGGAGATCATCAAGGGCGCCCAGGCGGCCGGTTTCTCTCTGGAAGAAATCCGGCAATTAATGCCCAGAAGCGCCGGTGGTTGGCAGCATGACGAGCTGCTCAGCGGGCTCAAGCACAAGGTCGAGGAAATCGAGGTTCTGCAACAACGGCTGGCCCAGAACAAGGCTCAGTTGCTGAATGTCATCAAGGGCATCGAAGGCAAGCCCGAGGGCATGGCCTGTGCGGAGAATGCGCAGATGCTGATTAACCGTCTGCGCGAGGAAGGGGTGGAGCCAGCGTCTTCCAAGAGAAAGAGCGCCCGCCAGACCCCGAAGGCCTGACCGGCGTCAAGGCGCTGCCGAGTCGTCGTGAATTCAATCATGACGACTGATGGCTGCAAGGCTAGCTAACCGTTGAAGCACTTTCCCTCGCCATCAATTTGTCCACCAACAAAACACCCAATTCACTCAACTGATGAATCGCCAACGCGACATCGCGCTGTTTACCCGTCAGTTCATCCGACAGATCAAGCAGCAATGCGGTGACCGAGGAAAAGGTTTCGTAGCTGTTGGCGATGAGCATTTCGCTGCTGGCATCGTCGGCAACGCTGAACAGCGCTGAGGGAGGTGGTTCGGCGGGGGTGTTAAGGGATGCGTGATCAAGCTTGAGGTTTGGATCGTTTGGAGGGTTAGGTGTGACTTTATACATATGCGTAATTCCTGAGTGGGGCCGACACCGTTTCGCTACTAAACGAAAGGGTGGCAGCTGTACGCAGGTTAGTAGACCGGGGAATTACACAAAGCCGGCGCGCCCGAAGGCGCCCTACGCACAGCCACCATCAGGCACAGACAGGAATGTCTGATAGATGAAGCTCATGCACTAAGTGTAATTGACCCTCGGGCTACTAAACCCGATCACTGAATTGTCAGCGACCGGGCCACCTTAGAGACGCCCATCCAAGCGCACAAGCCGGCGGATTCTGACGCAACTGTAGGCAACGGAGCAAGGTGGTGCAGCTTGCTGTAGGACGGGTCCACATCAACGCCGGCCCACTCACCCACTCCCTGTAGGAGCGAGCTTGCTCGCGAAAAAATCATAGGCGCCGCGTTCACTCTGGATGCACACCTTATCTTTACGTTCTTCGCGAGCAAGCTCGCTCCTACAGTCGCGACGCAACGTTTCGGTCTTGAGGACATAAGCGCTAATAGTATTGCTCGGCTGCCTGCGCGGCGGCTGGACTAGGATTTTTTCTGGCGGTGCACACCGACATTAAAAATTCATTGGCATCTACAAGAAGTAGCCAGCAGGCTACATTTGAATCTGTGACCAATACGATCGGCGGGACGCCCGAGGAATCAAGCGGGCAAAAGAGATTCTCGATGCCCTGAGAGGTCAATGACATGAGTCAGCCAACATTCAAACCAGAGGACATGCCGATCCTCGAGCTGGATACATCCGGCACCAGTGCCTATGAGGCTTCGCGCTTCCTTGATAGCCCGCAAACCATCAGTGCTTATCTTGCGCAAAGCATGGCGTGCCATGACCCGCAAGCCCTTATGAAGGCGCTGGCCGAGGTTGCCAAGGTCCTGGGTGTCAACAAGGTTGCCGAAGCGGCGGGGGTGAATCGGGAGAGCCTGTATAAAACCCTGAAAGGCGGCTCAAAGACACGTTATGAGACGGTCCAGAAGCTGATGTGGGCATTGGGGGTGGAGCTGACGGTGCGACCGATTACCGCGACCACTCCTAAAAAAACGGCTGCCATCGGTACAGAGAAGCTGTATTGAAATGCGCATGGTCTTGTAGGAAATCGACCTCTGGTAGCGTAAGGGTTTCCCTGTAGCACTGTTTATATATCCAGTATTTGCGGGTCTGCGCGCTCACGAAACGAAAATGAGTGAAAAATGGGCCTGTGGCAAAAAAAAGCAACTCCGTTAGGTTGAGGTCCTCTCCTTCAAGAAAGGAGAGTTCTTAATCAAGTGAATGGAGTCACAAAATGAACAAACCACAAACCCAGACACCTCTTCGCCATGGTCGTGTCACATCCCCTTCCAGCCGTGGCGCAGTCGCCGTGGATCTTGGCCTGCTGGAAACCTGGCAGGTCAATGAAATGGAAGGCGGCAAGAACTTCCCGGCACTGACGGCCGGTCCGTTCCCGGCGCCTTATCAAACCGACAGTGACAGCGTCACCCCGCCCGCCGACGGCTTTATCCTCAGCGGTGGCAAGACCGATGCCCGTGACTGCGTCAACTTCACCCACGAGGAAATGGCCAAGAAACTCGGCCGCGCCTTCACCTGGCCGTTGCTCAATGTCGAGCCGGGTCAGACCTTCAAGGTCACTTGGGCATACACCGCGCCGCACACCACCCGTGGCTATCGCTGGCTGATCACCAAGGATGGTTGGGACCCGAAACAGCGCATCACCCGCGCACAGCTGGAAGCCCAGCCGTTCGCTGAAGACTTCTATGCCCAGGTGCCGTACTACAGCCATGCAGGCGAACTGAAGGCCAAGGTCAATCATGAAGTGAAACTGCCGACCCACAAAAAGGGCCAGCATGTGATTGTGTTGATGTGGATCGTCGCCAACACCGGCAACGCCTTCTACCAAGCCTTCGATGTGGACTTCAAATAAGCCCGCACCGTTAAACCTACACGTTCTGAAGGAATAGAACATGTCAAAGATTGACTTTACCTCACTGCAATCGCCGCTCAGCGATGCCGCTTCGCTGATGCCGAGCATTGCCGGCAAAAAGATCCTCATGGGCTTTTGGCACAACTGGCCTGCCGGGCCGAGCGATGGCTACCAGCGTGGCCAGTTCGCCACTATGAGCCTGGCGGATGTCCCAAAGGATTACAACGTGGTGGCCGTGGCCTTCATGAAGGGCAACGGTATCCCAACCTTCAAGCCGTACAACCTGTCCGACGCCGAGTTTCGTCGCCAGGTGGGCGTGCTGAACAGCCAGGGCAGGGCGGTGCTGATTTCCCTTGGCGGCGCCGATGCACACATCGAACTGCATAAAGGCAACGAACAGCCACTGGCCAACGAGATTATCCGCCTGGTGGAAACCTATGGCTTTGATGGCCTGGATATCGATCTTGAACAGAGCGCGATTGATTTCGCCGACAATAAGACTGTCCTGCCCGCCGCGTTGAAATTGGTCAAGGACCACTACGCAGGTCAAGGCAAACACTTCATCATCAGCATGGCGCCGGAGTTTCCGTATCTGACCACTGCCGGCAAATACGTCGGTTACATCCAGGCGCTGGAAGGTTATTACGACTTCATTGCCCCGCAGTATTATAACCAGGGGGGCGACGGCATCTGGGTGCAGGAGGTCAACCAGGGCAACGGCGCCTGGATTGCTCAGAACAACGACGCGATGAAAGAGGACTTCCTGTTTTACCTGACCGAAAGCCTGGTGAGCGGAACGCGCGGGTTTACCAAAATCCCGGCAGACAAGTTCGTCATTGGCCTGCCCGCGAACGTCGATGCGGCTGCCACTGGTTATGTGATCGACCCAACAGCCGTGACCAATACCTTCAAGCGTTTGCACGACAAAGGATTGTCGATCAAGGGCCTGATGACCTGGTCGGTGAATTGGGACAACGGGATCAGCAAAGACCACGTGCCCTACAACTGGGAATTCAGCCGCCGTTATGGGCCGATGATCAATGGCACTGATCTCTCTGGCCTGGAGCAGGATGAGGCGGTTCTGGAGATCGCCAATCGGCAGTAGCGTAAAGGGGCCTCTGGCAGACGTGTCAGAGGTCCAACCGCTAAGCTTCTGATCTGACTAAAATCCGATGCCTGTTTGGGCATCGGATTTTTTGCGTCACGCTCAAATGGCGCTGAGCATTCCTAAAGCCGATTTACCGCACCAAACAAGGCCGCTTGTTATCAAAGCCCCAACCCGGGATCAGAAACTGCATCGCCACACTGTCATCCCGCGCTCCAAGGCCCATGCCTTTGTACAATTCATGGGCCTGGGCCACGGCGTCCATATCGATGTCCACACCCAGGCCAGGCTTGGCCGGCACCTTCACATAGCCCCCTTCAATCTTCAACGGCTCCCGGGTCAGGCGTTGGCCGTCCTGCCAGATCCAGTGGGTGTCGATGGCGGTGATCTCGCCCGGTGCGGCCGCCGCCACCTGGGTGAACATTGCCAGGGAAATATCAAAGTGGTTGTTGGAATGCGAGCCCCAGGTCAGGCCCCACTCGTTGCACATTTGCGCGACGCGCACCGAGCCTTGCATCGTCCAGAAGTGCGGGTCGGCGAGGGGGATGTCCACTGATTGCAGCTGGATGGCGTGGCCCATTTCCCGCCAGTCGGTGGCGATCATGTTGGTGGCGGTTTTAAGGCCCGTGGCGCGGCGGAATTCGGCCATGACTTCGCGGCCTGAATAACCGTTTTCTGCGCCGCAGGGGTCTTCGGCATAGGCCAGCACATGATGCTGGTCGCGGCACAGGCGGATGGCTTCTTTCAACGACCATGCGCCGTTGGGGTCGAGGGTGATGCGCGCATCGGGAAAACGCTCGGCCAGTGCGGTGACGGCTTCGATTTCCGCGTCGCCGCTCAATACGCCGCCCTTGAGCTTGAAATCGTTGAAACCATATTTGGCCTTGGCCGCTTCGGCCAGGCGCACCACCGCGTCGGCGGTCAGGGCTGTTTCATGGCGCAGGCGGAACCAGTCGTCATCGGCGTCGGCCTCGTTGCGGTAGTCCAGGTCGGTGGCGTTGCGATCCCCCACATAGAACAGGTAGCCGAGCATCTTCACCGCGTCGCGTTGCTGCCCTTCGCCGAGCAGGGCCGCCACCGGCACCTCAAGGAATTGACCGAGCAAGTCGAGCAGGGCGGCTTCCATGGCGGTGACGGCGTGGATGGTGATGCGCAGGTCGAAGGTTTGCAGGCCACGTCCGGCAGCATCCCGCGAGGCAAAGGTACTGCGCATTTGGTTGAGCACGCGCTGGTATTGGCCAATCGGCTGGCCGATCACCAGCCCGCGCGCGTCCTCCAGTGTTTCACGAATGCGCTCGCCGCCTGGCACTTCGCCCACGCCGGTGTTGCCGCTGCTGTCCTTGAGGATGACGATATTGCGCGTGAAGAAAGGGCCGTGGGCGCCGCTGAGGTTGAGCAACATGCTGTCGTGGCCGGCGACGGGGATGACTTGGAAGTGGGTGACTATAGGGGTATTCATGGCAAGTTCCTGACTGGGCTCAAAGGGGTTTGCTGAGAGGGGTGCCGGTGGTCACAGCGCTTGGCGCGGCCGACACGGCAGAAGGTGAAGTCTTGGCGAAGAACACCAGGATGGCCGCCAGCACCGAGGTGCCGGCCAGGCCATACAGCCCGCCCTGGATTGACCCGGTGGTTTGTTCAAGAAAGCCAAAGGTGGTTGGCGCGACAAACCCGCCCAGGTTGCCGATGGAGTTGATCAGCGCGATCACGGCGGCGGCGATGCGCACATCCAGGTAGCCCTGGGGGATCGGCCAGAACAGCGACGACGCAGACTTGAACCCGATGGCCGCAAAACAGATCGCCACGAAAGCGAAGATCGGCCCGCCGGTGGTGGACATGAACATGCCGGCCGCCGCGATCAGCAGGGCCGCCGCGACCCAGGCCTGCTGGAACTTGAACTTGCCCGACAGCGACGCAAAGGCGTACATGGCAATAATCGAGATCAGCCAGGGGATCGAGTTGAAGAAACCGACCTGCACGTCGCTCAGGTCACCCATCTTCTTGATGATGCTGGGCAGCCAGAAGGTGGCGGCATAGATCGTCAGTTGAATGCAGAAGTACAGAGCGCAGAACAGCAGGATCTGGCGGTCCTTGAGCAGCTTGCCGATGGTTGGTTTGACCGTGGTCAGGGCTTCACGATCACGTTGCTCCTGATCGATAGTCTCCACCAGCGCATCCTGTTCTTCGCGGCTCAGCCACTTGGCATCATGGGGCTTGGAGTCCAGCCAGAACCACACAAAGAAACCCAGCGCCACCGATGCCAGGCCTTCGATGGCAAACATCCATTGCCAGCCGTGCAAGCCCAGCCCTTCAATCTGCAACAAGGCCCCCGACAACGGCCCGGAGATCAATGACGCCACCGCCGAGCCACTGAGGAAGATCGCGATGGCCTTGCCACGCTCCACACCGGGCAACCAGCGGGTGAAGTAATAGATCACGCCGGGGAAGAAACCGGCCTCCGCCACGCCCAGCAAGAAACGCAAGATGTAGAAGTGGGTTTCGTTCTGGATGAACGCCATCAGCGTGGCGACGATGCCCCAGGTGAACATGATGCGGGTCAGCCAGATACGCGCGCCGACTTTTTGCAGCAGCATATTGGACGGCACTTCGAACAGCGCATAGCCAATGAAGAACAGTCCGGCGCCGAAGCCGTAGGCGGCTGCGCCGATGCCCAGGTCATGCTCCATGTGCGTGCGCACGAAGCCGATATTGACCCGGTCGATGTAGTTGAGGATGAACATGACCACGAACAGTGGGAGCACATGGCCCTTCACTTTGCTCACGGCGCGGGCGAGCGCTGAATCACTTTCGGGTGCGGCTGAGGCTGGGCTTGAATGCTTCACGAATGAAAACTCCCCCTGATTATTTTTATGCGGGCTTGGTGTTTTGTTGACGGACATCATACAAGTTGTTTTTTGAAGGCCGCAATCCTGTGAGAGCTGTTTTTGTTCTTATAAGCCGGTATTGAGATTGGCTATTTTGGTTATTTTCCAGATTTTATTGGGTTTTGCCCTGCTGGTGACGGCTCGGGGTGTGCGCTTCTCTCAAAGCGAAGACAGGCTCGGGTGAGTTGGGATGAGTGTGTTGTCATACAAGCTAGGTGTTTTTCTCCGCCACCCGTCGCCCCGTGCGCTCAGGGTGATAAGCTCCCCCCAGCCCAACCCCGTGGACCCGTCTCGATGCCGATTAAAAGCACACCGCCTGTGCGTAAACGTTCCGCCAACCTGGCCCAGGGTGTGGTCGAGGCACTGACCCAGCGCATCCGGTTGGGGCAACTCAAGCCGGGTGAAAAACTGCCGTCCGAATCCACCATCGTGCTTGAGCATGGGGTGAGCCGCACCGTGGTGCGTGAAGCCTTGTCCAAGTTGCAGGCGTCGGGGCTGGTGGAGACGCGTCACGGCATTGGAACCTTTGTGCTCGAGCAGCACACGCAGCCAGGCCTGCGCTTGCATGTAGACACAGTCGCCAGCGTGCGCAACATGCTCGAATTGCGCCTGGGCCTGGAAGTGCAAGCGGTGGCCTTGGCCGCGCTGCGCAGGAGCGAGGCACAACTGGCCCACATGCGCCAGGCGCTGGACGACTACCAAGCCTCCCTGGCCAATAACGACAGCTGTGTGGAGGAGGACAAGCGCTTTCACCAACTGATCGCCGAAGCCACCGGCAATACATTTTTCACCGACATCATGCAGCACCTGGGCACGGCGATGATTCCGCGCACCCAGGTGAATGCCGTCGAGCGCGGCGGCGCGGACTTTGCCCAACTGGGGCAGTTGGCGAACCTGGAGCACGAGGCGATCTATAACGCCATCAAGCGCCAGGACCCAGACGCCGCGCGCGCGGCCATGGTGCTGCACTTGACCAACAGCCGGGATCGATTTTCCGGGCACTCTTAAGGAATCACCGTTGAACGAACACACCTTGTCTCAGCGCCTGGAGCGCGTGGCCGCGCACATACCGGCGGGTGCCCGCCTGGCCGATATCGGCTCGGACCACGCCTACCTGCCGGTGGCCCTGATACACCGCGGCGCTATTGCGGCGGCCGTGGCGGGGGAAGTGGCCGCTACACCGTTTCAGGCGGCCAACCGTACCGTGGCCGACAACGGCCTGGCGCAGCACATCACCGTGCGCCTGGCCGATGGTTTGGCGGCGATTCAAGCGGGCGATGACATTACCGCTGTCAGCCTGTGCGGCATGGGCGGCGAGACGATCCGCGACATTCTCGACAGCGGCAAGGCGCACCTCAATGGCCGGGAACGCTTGATCCTGCAACCCAACGGCGGCGAGCAACCCCTGCGCCAATGGTTGATGGACAACGGCTACCAGATCCTGCACGAGGAGCTGCTGCGGGAAAACCGCTTCTACTACGAAATCATCGTCGCCGAACGCGCCGAGACGATGACCTATACCGCCGAGCAACTGTACTTCGGCCCGCTGCAAATGCAGGCGCGTAGCGAGGATTTTTTGGCGAAGTGGCAACGTATATTGCGCGAGAAACGCAAGACATTGGCCAGCCTCGAACAAGCGCGGCAGGCGGTGCCCGAGCAGAAAGTGCAGGAGATCGTGCAGCAGGTGAAGTGGATCGATCAGTTGCTCGCCTGAGCGACATCTCCCACATTAGAACTGTGATCCCCGGATATGCTCCAATAGCCGCATCATCAGCTCACCAGGAACCCGCCATGGCCGACACCACGGACCAAGCCTTCTACGACCGGGCAGACGCCCATATCGAACTGTCCAACGAACAGCTCAAGACCTGCGAAAGTCTCGGCGAGGTCAGCGCGTCAATGATGTTCGGCACCACACGCTTCAATGCCTGGGCCAGTGCGCGCAACTTCAAGTCCGGCGCCGAAATGGCGGATGCGCGGGAAGCGATGTTGAAGTATTTCTGCGACCAGTACCGGATGATGCTTGAGGATAACCTGGATGATCACATCAATAATTTCAGTCAGTACATGCGGGTGAACCCATAGGGTTGATCTGCGCATTTCAGGAGCTCGTCTACTTCCTGTGCGTTGCGCAAGTGAATCACTGGAATCTGCGGCCCGATGTTCATGCGCGCCGCTTCAATGCCGGGTCGGCTCACCCGATCGTAGTTCCAGCAAAAGCTCAGGAAGTTCAGAAACTCCCTGTCCAGTTTCTCCTTGCAGCCTGCGGGCTTATCTGCACGCGGCCGGTCCAGCAAGCTGCGCATAAGCACTCGTCGCAAGCAGGTGGTGCGAGGTATGTCGAGCCATATGATGAGGTCTGCGCGCGGCAGGCGTAGATCGAAAGTCCGTCGGGCGTAATTGCCTTCACAGACCCATCGGTCCGATGCAATCGCTTGCCGGACCCGCGCGCGGAAGACCTCATTGTCGGCCTCCACCCAATTAGGCTCCCAGAACAATCTGTCCAGATGCACTACGGATAAATTCAGGCGCCTGCCAAGGTCGCGGGCCAAGGTTGATTTGCCACTGCCTGCGTTACCCAGTATCACGATGCGTTGCATGTGCAGTCCTTTGCTGTGGAACAGTCGAGCCTTGAGCGATATTACGTGATTTGCTCTTTAGGCGAACAACATTCAGGGCACTTCACCTCCGACGTGTAGTCTTCTGCTTATCCCTAACGGAGCTGTCCGCTATGATCACTGTCCATCACCTCAACAATTCTCGCTCACAACGCATTCTCTGGATACTTGAAGAACTGGGCCTGCCCTACGACATCAAGCGCTACCAGCGTGACGCCAAGACCAACCTGGCGCCGCCTGAACTCAAGGCCATCCACCCCCTGGGCAAATCCCCGGTGATCGAAGACGGTTCCCGCGTGCTGATCGAATCTGCTGCGATCATCGACTACCTCATCCGCCGCCACGGCAACGGCCAACTGCAACCCGACCCGGCCACCGACGCCTACGACAGCTATGTGCAATGGCTGCATTTTGCTGAAGGCTCGGCGATGTTGCCGTTGATGCTCAACCTTTATGTGGGACGACTGGGTGAAGCGGGTGCGCCGCTGCATCCTCGGATTGAGTCGGAGCTGGCCAACTACTTGGGCTACCTGAATGATGTGCTGGGCCACACGCCGTACCTGGTGGGCGACGCACTCAGCGGCGCGGATATCCAGATGAGCTTTATCGGCGAAGTCGCCCAGGCCCAGGGCAAATTGCAGGCCTACCCGAACCTCGCGGCGTGGCTGCAAAAGCTCCAGGCGCGCCCGGCATACCGCAAGGCGGTGGAGCGGGGCGGGGAATACGCGTTCGCCAAATAGCCAGAAGCTATGTTGGAGGAGGCTTGCCCTAATGCCAGTCAGTTAAGCGCAGATCCCCTGTGGGAGCGGGCTTGCTCGCGAAAGCGGTGGGTCAGTCAGCCTCGATGTTTGCTGGGCCGACGCCTTCGCGAGCAAGCCCGCTCCCACATTTGACCTTCGCTGCTTTGAACACTTCGTTCGCTTAACTGACTGGCATTAAGGCTTGCCCCCTCCCACATTTACAGCCTTAGACCCAGGCTCATCAGGTGAACCTTCGAGTCTCCCAGCGCTCACTTAAAAGGTGGCACTGGCTTTTCTCGAAAGGAATCTGCATGCACTCCACCTCGTCAATCGCGCCCGTAGAGCGCGAGCTGAGCCTGCGGGCAGTCATCACCGGGATCGTACTGGGCATCCTGCTGACCCCTTCCAATGTCTATGCAGGCTTGAAGATCGGCTGGTCGTTCAATATGTCGATCATCGCCTTGCTGATCGGCTATGGCCTCTGGCAGGGCCTGGCCAAGCGTTCCGGTGAACACCTGCCGTGGACCCTGCACGAGAGCAATATCAACCAGACCGTGGCCTCTGCCGCGGCGTCGATCATTTCCGGCGGGCTGGTCGCGCCTATCCCGGCGTATACCCTGCTGACGGGTAACCAACTGGCAGCGCTGCCGATGATTGCCTGGGTGTTTTCGGTAAGTTTCCTGGGGATCTGGATCGCGTGGTACCTGCGGCCGTCATTGCTAAATGACAAGGCACTGAAGTTTCCCGAAGGCATGGCCACCCTGGAGACCCTGCTGCACATCTACAACCATGGCCGCGAAGCCGCCACGCGCTTGAAAGTGCTGCTCGGCGCGGCGCTGTTGTCCGGGCTGGTCAAGTGGGTGGATACCTTTATGTGGGCCTTCCCGCGCTGGTCGCCGAACGCCCAGTTGGAGCGCCTGACCTTCACCGCCGACCCCTCTCTGCTGTTGCTGGGGTTCGGCGGCATCATCGGCATTCGCGTGGGCCTGACCCTGCTGCTCGGCGCCTTGCTGGCATGGGGCGGGCTGGGGCCGTGGCTGTTGGCCAACGACCTGGTGAGCCTGCCTGCCGACAGCAGCGGCCCGCAGTTTGCCGCGCTGGTGGAATGGCTGCTGTGGCCTGGGGTGAGCCTGATGGTGTGTTCCACCCTGGCGTCCCTGGCGATTCGTTTGTGGGCGTTGCATCGCTCAACCCGAGCGGCTGGCGGCACGCCCTGGGCAGTTCCCAAGCCTGGGCCTGCTGTGGGGTTTGCCTTGGCGATTGCGTTGGTGGTGAGCCTGCAAGCGCTGTTGTTCGGTATCAACCTCGGGATGGCGCTGCTGACCATTCCTCTGGCGATCTGCCTGGCCGCCGTGGCGGCGCGGGTGGTGGGCGCGACCGGTATTCCGCCGATTGGCGCCATCGGGCAACTGTCCCAGCTGAGCTTTGGCATCGTTGCGCCGGGCCAGGTGCCGATCAACCTGATGAGCGCCAACACCGCCGGCGGTTCGGCGGGGCAGTGCACGGACTTGATGAACGACTTCAAGGTGGGCAAGGCGATTGGCGCCACGCCTCATAAGCAGGTCATCGCGCAAATCCTGGGGATTTTCGTCGGCAGTATTGTCGGTGTATTCGCCTACCTGGCGTTGATCCCCGACCCGCAAACCATGCTGCTCACCGAACAATGGCCAGCCCCTGCCGTCGCCACCTGGAAAGCCGTGGCGCAAACCCTGACCCACGGGCTGGATTCGTTGTCACCCAGCATCCGCTGGGCCATTGCTGTTGCAAGCCTGTGTGGCGTACTGCTGGGCATACTCGACAGCACATTACCGACCCATCGCGCCCGCTACCTGCCGAGTGCGGCAGCCTTGGGACTGGCGTTTGTCTTGCCTGCGTCGGTGTCGCTGATGATGGCCCTTGGCGCGATCATGACCTGGGCGGTGAGCTGTCGCTGGCCGAGCGTGACGCAGCGCTTTGCGATCACGGCAGCGGCGGGGCTGATCGCCGGTGAGAGCATTACCGGAGTAGGCGCGTCGTTATGGCAGATGCTGGGAAGTGGATGAATGGCCCACGTGGATTTACAACTCTTCACGAATCCAAAAGGCTCATCGTTATAGGCTTGGCGCTGCGACCACTGGATCAAACCCATTCAACTGACCGTTGAGCCTACCCCATGAAACTGCCTGCCCTCGCTGCCACGTTTCTCGCCGTTGCGACGCTGCACCCTTTACCCGTACACGGCGCAGGCCCCATTACCCATGTCGCCATCTACCGAGGCCCGGCAGGCTGCCCCGACTGCTCGGAAAACGTGAAAACCGCCCTGCAGCGCCTGAACCCCAATTACCAGATCGACTTCGTCGGTGCCGACGAACCCATCGACATCACCCCGCAAACCCTGGCGCGCTACGACCTCTATGTGCAACCCGGCGGTGGCCAGGACATTCCGGCCGCCCTCGACAGCCTCGGTGAGGCGCGTGCCGAAGCCATCCGCGGCTACGTCGCCAAGGGTGGCCGCTACCTGGGCCTGTGCATGGGCGCCTACCTGGCCGACGACAACAACCTCGGCCTGATCCCCCAGGCGCTTGATACCGAAGCTGGCCGTCCCGGTTTTGAAGTGTCCGGCATTGAAGACGCCGCCGTGCGGGTGACGTGGGACGGGCAGCCCGACTCTGTGTTCTATCAGGATGGCCCTTACTTCCCCAAAGCTAGCGCCGCTGCGCCTTACAAGGTCATCGCGACCTACCACAATGGCGACGTGGCGGCGGCGCGCTATACCTACGAACGTGGCGTGGTGGTGCTGAGCGGGCCGCATCCGGAAGCCGGGCGGGAATGGTTTGAAAATGCCGATATCGAGCTGAGCAAAATGCCGCGTGGCGAGCTGTTCGGGTCATTGATACGCAGCGCGCAAGAGTAGGGCACGCCGCCCGTTACCTCAGAGTGCCACCATTCCCCATGTCGATATCAGACACGATGGTGGCGTAACCAGGCTACTTGTGCCTGGCCTCGGGCACTTAAGGTGAGGGTCATTGGCCGCCCGAGAACAACAAAAACAATGACTAGCCTCAACTGCAACGATTCCAACGGTCAGCTGGCGCAGGGCTTCAAGCCGCGCCATGTGACCATGTTGTCCATCGCTGGCATCATCGGCGCGGGGTTGTTTGTCGGCTCCGGTCATGCCATCGCCGCAGCGGGGCCGGCGGTGTTGCTGGCTTATCTGTTTTCCGGCCTGCTGGTGGTGCTGGTCATGCGCATGCTGGGGGAAATGGCGGTGGCGCGCCCGGACACCGGCTCGTTTTCCACCTACGCCGACCAGGCCATTGGCCCGTGGGCGGGGTTTACCATTGGCTGGTTGTATTGGTGGTTCTGGGTGCTGGTCATTCCCATCGAAGCCTTGGCTGCCGGGCATGTGCTCAACCAGTGGTTCCCTCAGGTGGATGCGTGGCTGTTTGCGTTGATCTCGATCGTTTTGCTGGTGATCACCAATCTGTTCAGCGTGGCCAAATACGGCGAGTTCGAATTCTGGTTCGCCATGGCCAAGGTGATTGCCATCATCGGCTTTATCGGCCTGGGTTTCAGCGTGCTCATGGGCTGGATCCCGGATCGCGAAGCCAGCGGCTTGAGCCGCTTGATGGAAGAACATGGCGGGTTTGCCCCCAACGGCCTGTCGGCGGTGGTAGGCGCGTTCATTACCATCATGTTCAGCTTCATCGGCACTGAGGCGGTGACCATCGCCGCAGCGGAATCGAGCAACCCGGCCCAGAACATCGCCAAGGCTACCCGCTCGGTGATCTGGCGCATCGGCGTGTTCTACCTGTTGTCGATCTCCGTTGTGATTTCCGTGGTGCCCTGGAACGACCCGCTGCTGGCCTCCGTGGGTTCCTATCAGCGTGCACTGGAAATTATGAACATCCCCAACGCCAAGTTCATGGTCGATGTGGTGGTGTTGATCGCGGTAGCCAGTTGCATGAATTCCTCGATCTACATTTCCTCGCGCATGTTGTTTTCCCTGGGCAAACGCGGCGATGCGCCACCGGCACTTAAAATCACCTCGAAGGCGGGCGTGCCCCGGGCGGCGGTGATCGCCAGCACCATAATCGGTGCGGGCGTTACGTTGCTGAGCTACTTCATGCCGGCCGGTCTGTTCCAGTTCCTGCTCGCCAGCTCCGGCGCCATCGCGTTGTTGGTGTACTTGGTGATCGCTATCTCGCAACTGCGTATGCGTCGCTTGCTGCTTCGGCAAAACGTCGAGTTGACCTTTCGTATGTGGCTGTTTCCCTGGCTGACTTACCTGGTGATCGTGTTCATCTGCCTGGCCCTGGGGGTGATGATGGTGACGCCCGAGCACCGCACCGAAGTGTCCTCGACCATTGGCCTGGCGTTGGTGATTTCCTTCATTGGCCTGGTTACGGCGCGCCAGCACAACCGGGCACCCAAGCCGGTGGCGCTGGAACATTCCTGATCACGCCTGTGGGGTAGCGGTGATGGAAACCGAGGCACCTGTTTGCCAGACCATCGGCTTTTTGCTGCTGGACCAATTCACCCTGATATCGCTGTCGTGTGCGGTCGAGCCGCTGCGTATGGCCAACCAATTGGCGGGCGAAGAACTCTACCGTTGGCAAACCCTCAGCCTGGACGGCCAGCCGGTGTGGGCCAGCGATGGCGTGTCGGTGACCCCGGATACGTGCGCGCAGGACCAGCGCGGCTTCGATGCGGTCATTGTGTGCGGCGGCGTGGGCATTCAACAGGCTATCAGCCCTGCGCTCATCGCCTGGTTGCGCAGCCAGGCGCGGCTGTACTGCAAACGTCTCGGCGCGGTGTGCACCGGCAGTTGGGCGCTGGCTCAGGCGGGGTTGCTTGATGGCTTCCAGTGCAGCGTGCATTGGGAGCTGATGGCGTCGATGCAGGAGGCGTTTACCCGCGTCAAAGTCAGCTCCAGCGTATTTACCCTCGATGGCAACCGCTTCACCAGCTCCGGCGGCACTGCGCCGCTGGACATGATGCTGCACCTGATCGGCCGCGATCACGGGCACACGCTGTCGGCGGCGATTTCCCAGATGTTCGTGTACGAGCGCATTCGCAACGAGCGCGACCACCAACGCGTGCCGCTCAAACACCTGCTCGGCACGCAACAGCCCAAGCTGCAGGAAGTGGTCGCCCTGATGGAAGCCAACCTGGAAGAACCCATCGACCTCGACGAACTGGCCGCCTATGTGCACGTGTCCCGCCGCCAGTTGGAGCGCATGTTCCAGAAGCACCTGTACTGCACGCCATCGCGCTATTACCTCAAACTGCGCCTGACCCGTGCCCGCCAGTTGCTGATGCAGACGCCCATTTCGATTGTCGAACTGGCGGTGATTTGCGGCTTTGTGTCCACGCCGCATTTTTCCAAGTGCTACCGGGATTTCTTCGGCGTGGCGCCCAGCGATGAGCGCTCGGACATGCGCCTGCATCCGCCGCCTGCGTTACGGCCAGAGGGGCAATCCCTGGCCCCGCAACAGCCCAGGAATACACTGGAGCAGGCGCGCGACGAGCCGACGTTTGCCACGGTGCAGATTCAAAGGCGATAGGGCTTGCCCTCTTGCCCCCTGTAGGAGCGAGCTTGCTCGCGAAAAATGCACAGGCGCCGCGTTCATTCAGGAAGCACGCGTTATCGTTGACGTTTTTCGCGAGCAAGCTCGCTCCTACAGGGGCCAGCGGCATACTCAAATCCACTGGTCATTCAACGCGGTACGCTCACCGCCTTCATGCCCCGTATTCATGATGCCCCTTGGCTCGATCATCATCAGCTTGGCTTCTCCCTCGGCCGCCGTCCTGTGCTCAATGCCACGCGGCACCACATACAACTCACCCGGCTTCACATACACCGGGCCATCCGGCAGGTCGATACGCAGCGTGCCTTCAAGCACCAGGAACGCTTCATCGGTTTCCGGGTGCGAGTGCCAAATGAATTCGCCCTCGATGCGCACGACTTTGAACTGGTAGTCGTTCATTTCGGCGACCACTCTTGGGCTCCATTGCTGGTCGATGAGCGAGGCTTTTTGAGCAAGGTTTACAGGCTGTGCTTGAGTCATGCGGGATCTTCCTGTCGATGAGAAGGCCAGACTATCTGGGTCGACAGGTCAGAGGCTTGTACGATCCTGCAACCTCTCCACTCGTACGTTCCCGCATTCCCCACGGGAATACAGCACATAAAATTAATGCATTTTTCTTACTGCCACGGTTAACGTAATTTGCCTCAAGGCCACGGAGAACCGCCTTGAACTCATCCTCACCCAACCCTGCTGACAAATTCGATACCTCAAGAGCTAACGAGTACGCACGACAAAGCCGTATCGCGCTGGCGGGCTATGACGCGTGCCAGGACCTGGCAGCCTGCATGCTCGCGGCGAGCCTTGGCGATGTCCCTTCGGCCAGGGTACTTGTGGTCGGCGCCGGCGGTACGGCGCAGGAGATCATCGCCATGGCCAGCCTTGAACCGGGCTGGCGCTTCATGGCGGTTGATCCCTCCCAGCCGATGCTCGACGCGGCAAGGCAGCAGTTGGAAACCAACCACTTGCTTGATAGAACCACCCTGCATCTCGGGCCGCTCGAAGACCTGGCAGCAGACGCTTCATACGACGCCGCCACCTTGATCGGTGTGCTCCACCATCTGGAGGGTGACGGCGCCAAGGACCGGATGCTGCGATCAATTCGGGCGCACCTGAAACCGGGGGCACCGCTGATCGTCGCGGGCAATCATTACGCGTATGCCAGCCAGCCGTTGCTGCTGGCGGCATGGGGGCAACGGTGGCGTCAGCATGGTGCCACCCCGGATGAAGTGAAGGCCAAGCTCGGCAAAATCCTTCAAGGCGCTGACCCGCCCCATTCCGAGGCGGCGGTTCAGAAGCTGTTGCATGACGCTGGCTTTGGCGACGCGACCCGTTTCTTCAGCAGCCTGTTCTGGGGGGCTTGGTTGACGTGCAAGGTGGGGTAGCAAGGTCTCGCCTTGCTCAGTGAGCCGAGAGAGTAGCCAGCCGCCGACGCCAATCGCCGCCATGCCGAAGGTGGCATTCCTCTTCGGAGTCGAAACTGACGCAGCGGGCGATGTTCGGCACGTGCACGTCAGCGTCATCCAGCGCGGCGGTAGTCAGCTCGCGCATTCGGGCGTCCGCGCCGGTCGCGAGGGCGTGATCCTTGCTCGCGAAACTGTCGAACACCCAGATCACCCGCAGGCTTTGGGGGAAGGCGCGGTAGTCGACGGTGTGGGTCAGCCATTCGAAGCCTGGGATTTCGGTTTTTGCGATCTCGCAGGCGTCGGTCAGGGCTGCGATGAGGCGGCGTTCGATGCGGGCGTGGTCGCGTGAGGCAGGTGGCATAAAGGAGTCCTGGGAGTGGGTTGGGGCGCTGATCAGAGCATAGCTATCTACACAACTTCGGCACGACGCTAAATCTGTGGCGAGGGAGCTTGCTCCCGTGACGGCCTGACAGTCGGCGCATATCCATCTGACGCTCCGAAATTCAAATGTGTGTGTGGCTTGCCTGCGATGGGGGCCTGCCAGCCGACACCAATCTACCTGACCCCCCACGCTCCAACTGTGGGAGCTGGCTTGCCTGCGAAGACGGCCTACCAGCCGACGCCAATCTACCTGACCCCCCACGCTCCAACTGTGGGAGCTGGCTTGCCTGCGAAGACGGCCTGCCAGCCGACACCAATCTACCTGACACCCCGCAATCAACTGTGGCTGGCTTGCCTGCAAAGACGGCCTGCCAGCCGACACCAATCTACCTGACCCCCCGCAATCAAACTGTGGGAGCGGGCTTGCTCGCGAAGGCGGCCTTATAGGCGACACAGCTATACCGAGTACATATCCATTCCTGCGGTAACGGCC
>NZ_LYSO01000101.1:0-22563 GCF_001728935.1 Pseudomonas sp. AP42 | reverse complement strand
GGTTACCGTCCGCTGTTACAGTCCACAAAGTTGTGTAGATACCTATGCTGCGATGGCATCGACTCGGTTCGCCTGAACTACCACGGTATTTGCATCAATACCACTGTAGGAGCGAGCTTGCTCGCGAAAAACCCCAACGATAACGCGTGCCTCCTGAATAAACGCCGCGCCTGTGAGTTTTTCGCGAGCAAGCTCGCTCCTACAAAATGGGGCCAAGCCCGCTTTTACATTTTAAGTTGTTGGCTTCAAAGGCTTCACGCACTCAATAGAGCGATCTACCGTGGTCTTGGCAATCTCCAACAAATGCCACACCGCCAGAATCTTCGCCCGCCCTGGGTTATCCAGCAGCTCGCCGCAATCGAGCGCCGTTGCCGAAGCGCTGTCGAGCAGGCTGGCGGTGTAGAGCAAAGCATCTTCAAAACTCAGGTCGTCGTTGACGTTGTGGAAACCCTGGCTGGGCAGGTAATGGTCGATGGCGCGGTTGAACGCGGCACGGTCTTTTGCAGGATCGAGGGGTGAATCGGGTAGGACTTTATTCATGGTGTAACTCCACATGGTTTGGAGCTGACACCCCTCGCGACTAAACGAATGGGTGGCGGCTGTACGCAGGTTAGTCGACCGGCCACATGGCAAACCGGCGCGCCCGAAGGCGCCCATACGCACAGCCACCATGAAACATCATGGAACCATGCGCCATATGAAACCCGAGCGACTAAACCCGATCACTGATGAGCAGTGATGGACCGCAGACTAGCCACCGATTCCAACCGGCACAAGGCGGCGGGGATTGTCTCGGAAACGTCCTGCAATTTAAAGGGACACGGCTTGCTGGCCCTTTACAAACCATGACAAAAGGCCAGCAAGCAGAGTGCCTCAGCGCGTCCCCGGAACAAACGCCACACTCCCACCTTCACGTGCCTTGAACAACCGCTCCCCATTATCCGGTTGCGTCGTCACCACTTGATGATCCACCGCCAGAAACGCCAACGGCGTCGGCTCTTCCTTGGAATACTGCGCGACGATTATCGTGCGTTGCGGATCAAAGCCCTGGCCGCTGGTTTTTTCCAGCCAGGCCATGAACGCGGCGCTGTTGCCTTGGCGCGGGAAGTCCTGGGCTGCGCTGACGTAGTAGAAGGGCTTGCCGTGGTTTTGCAGGTACATGGGCAGTTTGTTGTCGACCTCCACCAGCACCAGTTGCCATTGGTTCCAGGGCGCACTTTTCTCAGCCTGGGCTTGCAGGTCGGTGGCGAAGCGGGTGACGCCGCCGTTGCCGTTGGTCCAGGGGTAGATCACGCCCAGCACCAGCAAGAGCAGGCCTGCGCTGAGGCCAAAGCCTGTTTGCCAGCGCGGCCAGCTCGAAGGTTTTTTGTGCAGGCGTTCACTCAGCCACCAGGCGCCGAGCAGTTGGGCAAAGGGCACCAGTGGCAACACGTAGTAGCTGCGGCGGCTGCCGCTGGCGGTGAAGAATATAAACAACAGGCCCAGGCCCCACACCAGCCAGCGTACGTTGGGCGGCGCCTTGCGCCAGTTGCGCACGGCCAGCCACAGGCCGAGTAACCAGCAGGGTGCCCAGGGCAGGGTGTAGGCCGGCAGGTAGATCAGGTAGGTGTAGATCGGCCCCATATGGTCGAAGGGATCGAAGAAGCGCACCACGTTTTCCCGGAACACCAACTCCAGGCCGCTCTCGCCGTAAGTGGGGGCGCCGTAGCGGTGGGACAGCACAAAGGGGATCGCATACACGATGCCTGCGATGAGCAAGGCCAGCGCCAGGCGCAGGTTGAGGTGGCGTTTGTAGCGGTGTTCGCTGAGCAGGTGTGGCAACAGCACCAGGCCCGGCAGCACCACACCGATCAAACCCTTGAACAGTGAGGTGGCGGCCAGCAACAGGAAAAACACCGTGTAGCGCCCCAGCCGTGTGTCATCCGGCCCGCGCCAATACCACCACACCGCTGCCAGCACGCCGCACACGGTGAGGACATCGGCGGTGGCCACGCGGGCCCAGAACAGGAAGTAGAACGTGGTGGCGAGCATCCACCCGGCGATCAGCCCGGTGCCTTTGCGAAACAGGCGTTCACCGATCAGGTACACCAGCCAGATGCTCAACCACGCGGCAAGCACCGATGACAGGCGCAGCGACCAGGGGCCGAGGCCGCCCAGCAGGTGGGCAAATCCGGTGATCAGCCAATAGGAGGGCAGGGGTTTGTCGTAATACGGCGTGCCTTTGAGATACGGGTCGAAGTAATCACCGCTTTGCAGCATCTGCAAGGCGATATTCGCCCAGCGCGTTTCCGGCCCCCACAGGTCGCGGCTGCCCAGGCCCAGCAAGAGCAGCAAGGCCGAGGTGCCCAGCAGTAACACCAGGGCGCCGCGTTCGGTTTTCCAGAAACTCATGGGATGTTCCCTGTGGCAGGCGCTGCATTCAAGGGTGTTGGGGGTAAATCGTCAGCACCAGGTCGCCCTTGCGATAACGTTTGCCGCCGGGGGGCAATTGCCCTTCTTCGCGGTGTTCGCTGGTGCTCTTGACCTGCATCAGCACGCCAACCGAGCCCTGCTGGCGGGCCTCGGCCAACCAGGCCTGGACGCTGTCCGGCGTGACTTTGCGCTGTGCCGCGTCTTGGTAGTTCAAGCCATAGCGCAGCTCGCCCTGGGTGTTATAAAACACCACGTCGGGCCTGCGCAGGCGCCAGGTCAAGGCCGATGCCAGGCCCAGGTCATTGCTCAGCAAAGCACGGACAGGTTGCAGTTCGTCCAGATGCTCCTGCACGAATTGGTCGGGCATTTCGTTATCTTCGATCAGGGCCGGCATGCCCGCCGGTAGCAGGGCAACCAGCAAGCCAATGCCCAGGGCGGGCATCGCCCACAACGTCAACGGGCGCACCGCTTGCAGCAGGTTGGCGAGGATCCAGCCCAGCAGCACGATAAACGTCAGCGACAGGTTGAACATCTCTGCGTGGCTATTGCCGTACAGCGGGCGGGTGATTTGCAGGTAAATCAGCGCCACCATGGCCGTCATGCCGAGCACGAAATTGAGCGCGCCGTTGATGACCAGTGGGCGCGCCTTGCCTTGCTTGATCAGGTCGATCAAGCCGTGGCCCATCAACAACGCCAGGGGCAACAGGCACGGCATGATGTAGGTCGGCAACTTGCCTTTGCTCAGGCTGAAAAAGCCCAGGGGCAGTAGCAACCACAGGGCGAGATAGGCAATCGCCGGTTGGCGCTTCTCCTGCCAGGTCTTGAGCAGGGTGCCAGGTAACAAGGCAGCCCACGGCAGGCACGCCACCACCATGATCGGCAGGAAGAACCACACCGGCCGTGCATGCTGTGCATCGTCGGCGGCAAAGCGGCGGATGTGCTCATGCCAGAAAAAGAAATGCCAGTAATCCGGTTCGCGCAAGTGGATGGCCAGGGCCCAGGGCAGGCATACGAGCACGGCGACCAGCACCGCCAACGGCCCGTAGCGCATCAACTCACCGACGCGCCGCTGCCACACCAGGTAGGGCACGGCGATCAAGACCGGCAGCAGCCAGGCCAGGAAGCCCTTGGTCATGAACCCCATGGCGCAGGCCACGCCCAACACTGCCCACGCACCCAGGCGTTCGTGTTGCGTGCGGCAGTCTAGGGCAAACCATAACGCCACCAGGCTCAGGTTCACCCACAGGGTGAATTGCGGGTCGAGGTTGGCATACCCGGCTTGCCCGGCCACCAGGCCAAAACTCAGGTAGAGCAGGGCGCAGGCAAAGCTCTTGCGTGGGTCATTCCACAAACGACGGGCGAGCAGGTAGGCCAGCACCACGCTCAGGACTGTGCTCAGGACCGAGGCGATGCGCACACCGAACAGGTTTTCACCGAACACCGCCTGGCCGAGGGCGATGAGCCAATAGCCGGCGGCGGGCTTCTCGAAATAACGCACGCCCATGAAGTGCGGCGCCACCCAGTTGCCGCTCATCAGCATTTCCTGGCTGACCTGGGCGTAGCGGGTTTCGTCTGGCGTCCATAAACCGTGAAAGCCCAGGGGCAACAAGATGAACACGGCAACGCCCAGCAATAGCCAGGCCAGAGGGTTTACGCGGGGCATGCGCACATCGCTCCATAACGTTCAAGTACGGGCAATGGCGGTATTAACTTAATAGGGTGAAGCATCGTAAGGGTCACTAAGTAGTTGTAGGAAAACATAACTAACAGGCGCGACTAAACATGCCAGAACAGGGCTGTCGTTTTGCTGAACACGTTGTGGCTTAATATGTAAACAAGTGTAATTAAAGTTGTTTGAGTGCGGCGGTCCACTCTTCGCTGTTCATGGTGCCCATGGCCTTGAAGGTGCCGTTGGGCAGCACCTTGACGAACAGTGCGCTGCCGTACTCGGCGGCGGCTGCTTGGGGGAAGCCCAGGCTGGTCTGGAAGTCGCTCATGCAGGCGCTGTGGGTGATCAGCATCAGGTTGCGTCCCGGCTGTTTGTGGCCGAGGATTTCATCGCCCATGGCGTCGCCGCAGATGGCCAGCGGGCCGGGGGACAGTTCGGTCTTGCCGAACATGAACAGTGACGTCTGGGCGGTTCGCGTGGTGGGGCTGCTGAGCACGTCGGTCAGGGCCATGCCCAGTGAATCAAAGGCTTTGCCCAGTTCGACGGCGCGGTCAGTGCCGTTGATGGTCAGGCCATCGGCAGGGCCGAAGCAGGGGTTGGCCGAGCGGTCGCAGCGCTCTTCATGGCGCACCAACACCACCAGTTCACCCTCGCGCCAGCTGGCGAGCACCCCGGAGGTCAGCAGGCGATTGCCCACGCCCAGGTCCAGCGGCGAGCTGGGCCACATTAAAAAGCCCGCCAACAGCAAGGCGGTAACGCTGATGCCAAGCAGGTGCAGGCGGTATTTTCTCAGGCGTTTTAACCTAGACCTTTTAGGTTGGCGGTTGGCCAGGATCATGTCTGCCACGCGGTTCACCCTCGGCACTGTTTATTGTGTTTATAAAACGGCTGCATGATGGGGCCGTTGCCCTTAGTGAGGCAGGAGACTGTCACAGCACTGCTGTCTTTTTGCTGAACACGTGCATGTTAAGAGTGTCACTTGGGTTAACTAAGAAAGTTGTGGGTTACCACGAGTTGGCGGGCACTTTAAAGTGTGGTGGATGGGCAGGCGGTGAAATCCGTGTGAAAAATTTGCGTGGGCAGGAGCATCAGCCGTTATTCTCATTGCGGGTCCTTCAGATGAGCGTTCTTATGTTGCAGGTGCAAGGTGTTGTAAAAAACTATGCGACCCCGCAAGGCCCGCTGGCCGTCCTGGCTGGCGTCGACCTGCACCTGGGCGAGCGCAGCAGCCTGGCGCTAATGGGTGAATCGGGCAGCGGCAAAAGCACCTTGCTGCATCTGGTGGCCGGGCTGGACCGGGTGGACGGCGGCAGCATCCGCATCGGCGAGCAGCGCCTCGACCAACTCAACGAAGGTCAACTGGCCCATTGGCGCCGTACGCAAATCGGCTTGGTCTTCCAACAGTTCAACCTGATCGGCAGCTTGCGCGTGGAAGACAACCTGGCGTTCCAGGCGCGGCTGGCGGGGCGTTTCGACCCGCACTGGCAAGCGCAATTGGTGGAGCGCCTGGGGCTGGGCGACTTGCTGCGGCGTTACCCCGAACAACTCTCCGGTGGCCAGCAGCAACGGGTTGCCGTGGGGCGGGCGCTGGCCTCGCGACCGGGTTTGTTATTGGCCGATGAGCCCACCGGCAACCTCGACGAAGCCACCAGCGATGAAGTGCTGCAACTGCTGTTGGACCTGCTGCGAGACAGCCCCACCAGCCTGCTGATGGTCACCCACAGCCCACGCCTGGCCGCACGGCTTGACCGGCAGGTGGTGCTACACCATGGGCGTGTCGTGCCGATGGACGCTCGCTGAGATGGCACTGTTTTACTGGACGCTGCGCGCGTTGCTGAGCCACTGGCGGCGCCATCCGGTGCAGTTTTTCAGCGTGCTCACCGGCCTGTGGCTGGCCACCGCGCTCCTCACCGGCGTGCAGGCCCTCAACAGCCAGGCGCGGGACAGCTACGCACGTGCCAGCCAATTGATCGGTGGCGAACCCCAAGCCAGCCTGGTTGCGCCGGACGCCGCCAGTTTCCCCCAGGCACTGTTTGCCGAGCTGCGCCGCGCCGGCTGGCCGGTCTCCCCGGTGGTGCAGGGCCGGGTTGAGCTTCAAGGCCACGAGCAGCAGCGCCTGCAATTGATGGGCATTGACCCTGTGTCGTTGCCCGGCAGTGGCAGCGTGGCGGGGCAACGCTTGAGCCAGGCGCAGATGCTGGCGTTTTTCGAGCCGCCGGGGCGTACCTGGGTCGCTGCGCAAACGTTAGAGACGCTGGGGTTGCAGGCGGGCGAGCAGCCGCTGACGTCCACCGGGCAACGCCTGCCACCGTTGCAGGTACAGACCGATATGGCCCCCGCCCTGCTGTTGACCGATATCAGTTTTGCCCAACCCCTGCTCAACATGCCCGGGCGCCTGTCGCGCTTACTGGTGGACAACACCTTCGCCGCCCGCCACCCCACGCCACCCGCCGCGTTGCAACTCAAGCAGGGCGAGGACAGCAACCTGTCACGCCTGACCGAAAGCTTTCACCTGAACCTGGATGCGGTGGGGTTTTTATCCTTTGTGGTGGGGCTGTTTATCGTGCATGCGGCCATCGGTCTGGCCCTGGAACAGCGCCGTGGCCTGCTGCGAACCTTGCGCGCCTGTGGAGTCAGCGCACGCATGTTGATCCTGAGCCTGGGCCTCGAATTGGGCGCTTTGGCTGTGTTGAGCGGTGTGCTCGGTATCGCCAGCGGTTACTTGCTGGCCAGCCTGTTACTGCCGGATGTCGCCGCCAGTTTGCGCGGCCTGTACGGCGCCGAAGTCGCCGGCCAATTGAATTTGAGCCCCTGGTGGTGGCTGGCCGGCCTGGGCGTGAGCCTGCTGGGCGCGTTGCTCGCCGGGGCCAGCAGCCTGTGGCGCGCGGCGCGTTTGCCGTTACTGGCACTGGCCAACGCCCAGGCCTGGCATCAAGCCCATGGGCGCTGGCTACGGCGCCAGGGCTGGGTGGCATCCGCCGCCTTGCTGATCGCGTTGCTGGCACTGTGGCTGGGCGATAGCCTGGCCGCCGGGTTTGTGCTGATGGCGGCCTTGCTGTTGGGCGCGGCGTTGGCGTTACCGGTGCTGCTCAACGGGTTATTGAAAGCGGTGCTGGGGCGCAGTCGCTCGGTGCTGGGCCAGTGGTTCCTGGCCGATTGCCGCCAACAACTGCCGGCCTTGAGCCTGGCGCTGATGGCGTTGCTGTTGGCCCTGGCGGCGAATATCGGTGCCGGTTCCATGACCTCGGGCTTTCGCCAGACCTTCACCCATTGGCTGGAGCAACGCCTCACCGCCGAGCTGTACCTCAACCCGCAAAATCCCCAGCAGGCCGAGCAACTCAATGCATGGTTGACCCGCCAGCCCCTGGTGCAGGCCGTATTGCCCGCCTGGCAGGTGTCGGTGCAACTGCAAGGCTGGCCCGCGGAGGTGTTCGGCGTGGTCGACAACCCCACTTATCGTCAACACTGGCCGCTGCTGGAGGCGGCGGACGCGCCCTGGGACCGCTTGCTGCAAGACGACAGCCTGATGCTCAGCGAACAACTGGCGCGACGCCTGAAGGTGCAACTGGGCGATACGGTTTCCATCCCCACCCCACAGGGCAGCTGGGCGCCGAAGATCGTCGGCATCTACGCCGACTACGGCAACCCCAAGGGCCACCTGCTGGTCAATGCCCAGCACCTGTTGGCGCATTGGCCGACGCTCTCACCGGCACGCTTCAACCTGCGGGTGGCCCCCGCCGACGTGCCGCCGCTGATCCGTGAAGTGCAGCGTGAGTTCGCCCTGGAAGACAGCCGCATCGTCGATCAACAGCAACTCAAGGGCTGGTCCAGCCAGGTCTTCGAACGCACCTTCGCCGCCACTGCGGCGTTGAACAGCCTGACCCTTGGCGTCGCTGGCGTGGCGTTGTTCATCAGCCTGCTGACCCAGAGCCAAAGCCGCCTCGGCCAACTCGCGCCGTTGTGGGCGCTGGGCGTGACGCGCCGACAGTTGATGCTGCTCAACCTCGGCCAGACCTGGCTGCTGGCGGTACTCACGTTGATCCTGGCGTTGCCGCTGGGGCTGTTGCTGGCGTGGTGCCTGGATGCGGTGATCAACGTGCAGGCCTTCGGCTGGCGCCTGCCGCTGCAGGTATTCCCCGGCCAGCTTGCGCAATTGCTGGGGCTGGCGATGCTCGCGACCTTGCTCGCGTCGGCCTGGCCGTTATGGCAGTTGTACCGCAGCCGCCCGGCGGATTTGTTGAGGACGTTCGCCCATGAAGATTAAGGCAGTGGCGTGCATCGCCTGGTTACTGTTGAGCGGGTGCGACCAGGCGCCCGCACCCGAGGACAGTTTCGCCGGGCTGGGCAGCGATGCGGCGGACTTTGCCCAGGTGGTGCCCGGCAAAGTCTTCAGCTTTCCCGAGGACCACGGGCCCCATGACGGCTTTCGTATCGAATGGTGGTACGTCACCGCCAACCTCAAGGATGCCCAAGGCAATGTCTTCGGCGTGCAATGGACGCTGTTTCGCAATGCGTTGAAGGCCGGCCCCGTCCAACCGGGCTGGCGCGATTCAACCGTGTGGCTCGGCCACGCCGCCGTCACCTCGGCCACCCGCCACTACGCCGCCGAACGCCTGGCCCGGGGTGGCGTGGGGCAAGCCGGGGCCCAGGCAGAGCCGTTCAACGCCTGGATCGACGACTGGACCTTCGCCACCCGCCCCGGCGCTTCCAGCCCCCTGGCCGACGTGCAACTCAAGGCCAGCGGCGCGCAATTTGCCTACGACCTGCACCTCACCTCCAGCCGTCCATTGGTACTGCAAGGCGATGGCGGCTACAGCCGCAAATCCGACCAGGGCCAGGCGTCGTATTACTACAGCCAACCGTTTTTCACCGCCAGCGGCAGCGTCAGCCTCGACGGCCACACCTACCAGGTCAGCGGCCCGGCCTGGCTCGACCGCGAATGGAGCAGCCAACCCCTGGCCGCCAGCCAGACCGGCTGGGACTGGTTCTCCCTGCACCTGGACCGCGGCGCGCAACTGATGCTGTTTCGCGTGCGTGAGAAAGACAGCGACGGTTACCTCACCGGCACCTGGATCGACGCCCAGGGCCACACCGAGACCTTGCACAACAGCGATATCCAACTCACACCGCTGACCACCACGACCATCGACGGGCGCAACATTCCCATACGCTGGTCGCTGAAAATTCCCGGTAAACAGCTGGATATCACCACCGAAGCCGTCAACCCCAAGGCATGGATGGACCTGGGTATTCCGTACTGGGAAGGGCCAGTGCGGTTTGAGGGTGGGGTGGGGTATTTGGAGATGACGGGGTATTAGGGGCGCTTTCTGTAGGCGTTCATCTTTTACTGTGTAGGCAACTTCCCAAACGTACTTTTTGACCCCCGCCTGCTTGTGTCCGGGCTGTAGGCGCTTGCTTATATTTCGATGCCATCTCTCTCGGTATCGGAACCCAGGACATGGCGTACGGCTACATCAATCAACAGGCTACACCCTACTCATTTTTGAAATCACAGCTATGGCACGCAGGCTTGTTGCCGGGCCCAGATCATTTTGATGTGCTGAATAAACACCTGCGCCAAGGAATGGTGAGGCCGGGTGAGTTGGTGATCGTTCCAGAGATGTCCAGTGCCTATTGCTCAATCGAAGAAGCCTGGTTGATGCGCCACGCTGAAGAGATTAGTCGCCAACTGGACCAGAACGTGCCGCTCGATAGAGCAGGAAACACAAATTACGATTTGGCGCAGAGCATTCTGGGGTATGGCTCGATAGGCATCGGCAGTGCGACGTCGGCTTGGAGCGGGCACCTGCAGGCGGTTGCACAGACTTTGATGGAAATCGAGCAACTGCATCGCCAATTGAAGGACGGTGGTTTGGACAAAGAGTCGTTTATACGACAGCGTCAAAGGATGTTTGGCGTTTTGGATATGCAACTGCAAGGGGCTGCACGATTTGGCTCGGGGTTGCGTGGCAATCAACCGCTGAAGGGAGCGCTCGGGATCTCGACCAACAGCTATCTGCATCAAGGCGAAATTGTGGGGTATGCGCAGCGGGTTCAAACGATTACGCAGATGTCGAAATGGTTAAAGCAAGGAACATATCTGGGGTTGGCGTTGGATGTAGGCGTGGCGGGTTTGGAAATGAAGGAGGCGTGTGTGGTGGGAAGGGAGACGCAATGCAACAGAGCGAAGTATGTGGAGACTGGGAGGTTGGTGGGGGGTGTGGCAGGGGCGGCTGGCGCAGGGGTAATAGGGGCTGAATTAACACGCCGGGCATGCCACATTTTCCTGGGTGTCGCCACGAGAGGATCCGGTGCTCTGACCTGCGGAATAATTGGAGGGGCGACGGCAGGGTATATAGGCGGTAAGAAGGGCGGGGATGGCGGGGCGTTTCTCGGCGGAAAAATTGTAGAGCACAACGGTGATTTGATATTCCAGCCAGAGGGGGCTTAAGCGTGGATTTTTTTGTCGCCTATACCGCTGTGATGATCATCGGGACGTTTGTGGTTTTAGGACTGATACTTTTTGTCGAACGAACAAAACTCGAGGCGTTGGAAGGTTACTTCATTGAAAACGTGCAGGTGCGTAAATATCAGCAACGCTGGGGACGAAACCAGCGGTTCGTCAGGTTTCATCGCATGTGTCTCATGATTGATATCCTCCGCGCGCCAGAACGCTCCGTCAAAGAAGGTTACATGACCGAGGCAGAGTTAGCCGTCATTCCGCCAGCGCTCAAGCGTTGGGCTGTATGGCCCTATCGGCTCGCGATGATTTGGGCGATCAGTTGGGGCTATTGGTGTACCTGGCTTTAGAGGTGCTCTTGCTTCCTGAACCTGAATTTCAGGGCTCACATTTTTTAAAAAATACTGTACATGCATACAGTCTTGTCCTACAGTCCATCCCAGGTGACCGGATGTCACCGGTTACCTGAGCTTCAATTTTTTAACTATGGATGGATAAAAAATGAAATCGAAAAAAGCCTTCATTCTGGGCGCGGCCATGGCGGCCTCTTGCTTCGTTTCGGCCTTTGCCCTGGCCGAGCAAAACCCGGCAAAACTCAGCGCGCAGGCGGTCAAGCAGGCCGTGGACAAAGCATTGAAACCTGGCGGCACGCTGGAAAAGGCCAGCGTTTCGGGCGAGCTCAAGCAGAAGCTCAATGCCGCCAAGGCCGGGCAGTCCAACGTCGTCAAAAAAAGCAAGGCGGCCGTCGGTAATGTGGCGATTGACTCCCCGGTTGGCCAGCTGGAAAAACCTGACTCGGCGCACATGAAACAGGCCGCGGTTGCAGCCTTCACGCCGTTGTTTCCCACCCTGGATATCAATACCCTTTACACCCTCACCGGTGTGGAGACCGGCGCGCAAATCGCTTACCACTTCAACCTGCCGAAAAACGCGCGAATCCAGGTACAGCTGCTGAACCAGAGTGCCGGCACGGATATGTCGTTGACGCTGTTCCATGACGACGGCCAAGGCAACCTGACGCCATTGGGCACCTCGGATAACCCCGGCAGTGCCGATGAATACCTCAACGGCGTGTTGCCGGCCGGTGACTACTACTGGTTCATGGTGGCCAATGCCGCGAGCAACTCGCAGTTCAGTTTTGGTGTGGCAGTGGACAGCAATGTGGATGCCTACGAGCCTAACGACACCGAGCAAACCGCGTTCGCGCTGCCGGATGCCTTGAACCAGGTGACCGGTAACCTCGACAGCGTCAATGATGTGGATTACTTCTCCTTCGTCTCGTTGCGTGGCCAAGGTGTGGGCATGTTCCTGGGCGATGACGGTGCGGGCACGCGTAATCAGTGGATCTTCGAACGGTTCGATGGCACCCAGTGGGTGGAAGTCCCGCAGGGCTCCACCTCCACCTATCCCAACCTGACGCCAGGCTACACGGTCAAGGTGCGTGTACGGGCCAACCCCGCGGTGGCATTGAACCCTCAGGCTCAATACAAGCTGACCCTCGGCTCCGCGCCACGCCTGAACCAGCACAATGTGAACGGCGATAACGTGGTGCGCATCCCCAGCTCGATCTTCCAACTGACCACCCAGGTGGCCCGCAATCTGAGCTGGAGCACCCAGTGGTCAGACAGCACGGGCGAACCCCTGCGCGGCGTCACTCCTGTGCTGCGGGTCGACAAGCATTTTGGCGGCACTTACAACTGGGTCGACTATGAGGCCAAGACCGGCATCACCGGTGCAGCCTCGGGGAATGTCGCGCTGGGCACCTGCTCTGGTGACTACAAAGTGCGGTACCCGGACAGCGCCTCGGGCCAGACCTACAACTGGGAAACCTGGTTCAACCAGGGCGGCTGGCGCATCGAGCTCAGGGAGTTCCCTAATGTGGGCGTGGGTGGCAATAACGTCCAATACGTCAGCCTCGGCCACATCTGCAGCCAGACCATCGTGCGCTGATTGATCTATGTGTGTGAAGCGGGGGGCAGTCCAGTTGGACTGCCCCTTTTTTTTTCCGTGGGTTCCCAATGCAAAGTGCCAAACAGATAGTCCATCAACGGCAGCACGATGTTGAAATTACGCCCCTGCATCAGCTCACGACGGTGGTGCAAGGCGTGCAGGCGGTGCATCTGGCGAATCCAAGGCAGGCGCGCCACCGGGTGTTCGGCAGGCAGGTGTTCGCAGGCGTGGAACACTTCGTAGAGCATGTAACCGAGGATCATGCACCCGGCAAACAACCCGGCAACGTTGGCGCTCAGTTGGCTGAGCAGCCACCAGGCGGGGAGGGTGATGGCCAGGCTGTGCAGCACGATCAGCCAGGCTGGAAACAGGATGACACGCCAGTCCCGGGGGCTGTCGTAGGTCATGTGATCAGGGGTGAAAAAACTGTGGTGATCGCCAGTGTGGCGTGCATAGAACAGCCGGGCGAATGCATGTTTGTGATGGCCCAGGTGGCGGTGCACAAGGTAGATGCATAGGTTGAAGAACAGCAGCGTCAGGGGCACGGTCAGCCACTGCAGGACGGTGATATCAGCCGTGGAGGACCAGGCCAGCGTGATGCAGAAGATGCCGTAGCCAAGCACGAATGCGGCGTGCAGCCAGGGGTTGTAATGCGGGTTGACGCTTGCGCGATAACGGGCGCGGAAAGTCTCGGTTGGGTGGGGCATGGCCGGCTGCTCGCTGTGTTTTTATTTGAGGCTGAGCGTAGTTGCCATCCTCTGTAGGAGCGAGCTTGCTCGCGAAAAATATCAACGATAACGCGGGCTTCCTGAATAAACGCGGCGCCTGTGAGTTTTTCGCGAGTAAGCTCGCTCCTACGTTTTTGCCCGAGACCGACCAGTGGAGGCTTGCACAGGTCTGAATTACTTGTTAGTTTCTGACAAAATGTTAACGATAACATTTGCTCTAAAAATAAAAACAAAACAGAGACCCACGCCATGAAAATGCTCCCAAAAACCCTGTGTTTACTGGCTGCCAGCATCACCCTGGGCAGCGCGAGCCCCGCGTTTGCCGACGCTGCCAAGCCCATCCGCATCGGCGCCTCGTTCCAGGAAATCAACAACCCCTATTTCGTCACCATGAAAAACGCCCTGGAAGAAGCCGGCGCCACCATCGGTGCCAAGCTGATCATCACCGACGCCCGCCACGACGTGTCCAAGCAGGTCAGTGATGTCGAAGACATGCTGCAAAAGGGCATCGACATCCTGCTGATCAACCCTACTGATTCGGTCGGCGTGCAATCGGCCGTCAAGTCGGCCCATGCTGCCGGCGTCGTAGTGGTGGCGGTGGATGCCCAGGCAGATGGCCCGCTGGATTCGTTCGTCGGCTCGAAGAACTTCGACGCCGGTTTCCAGGCCTGTGAATACCTGGCTAAAACCATCGGTGACAAAGGCAATATCGCCATCCTCGACGGCATCGCCGTGGTGCCGATCCTCGAACGTGTGCGCGGCTGCAAAGAGGCGGTGGCCAAGCACCCGGATATCAAGATTGTCAGCATCCAGAACGGCAAACAGGAGCGTGACCAGGCCCTGACCGTCACCGAAAACATGTTGCAGGCCCAGCCCACCCTCAAGGGCATTTTCAGCGTGAATGACAACGGCTCCCTCGGCGCACTCTCGGCCATCGAAGCCAGCGGGATGGACGTGAAGCTGGTCAGCGTCGACGGCGCGCCGGAAGCGATCAAGGCGATCCAGAAACCCGGCAGCCATTTCATCGCCACCTCGGCTCAATATCCCCGTGACCAGATCCGCCTCGCCCTGGGCATTGCCCTGGCCAAGAAGTGGGGCGCCCAAGTACCGGCCAGCGTGCCGGTGGACATCACCTTGATCGATCAGGCCAAGGCCAAGGACTTCAGCTGGTAAATCCCCCAGGCCTCACGCAATGCGTGGGGCCCAGGTCTTCCTTCTGAGTGCGAGGTCGGCGGTATGAGCAGTCTTCTGAAGCTGGAAAACATCTGTAAGCGTTACCCGGGGGTACAGGCCCTCAAGGCCATCAACCTGCAAGTGGAGCGCGGCGAAATCCACGCGTTGCTTGGGGAAAATGGCGCGGGCAAATCCACCCTGATGAAGATTCTGGGCGGTGTCGAACATCAGGACGAAGGGCAGATTCTTATCGACGGGCAGGCCCGACAATTTGCGACCTATCGGGATGCGATTGCCGCCGGCATTGGCATTGTGTTCCAGGAGTTCAGCCTGATTCCCTACCTCACGGCGGTAGAAAATATCTTCCTCGGCCATGAGCTGAGCAACCGCTTCGGCCTGTTGCGCAAGCGCGAAATGGCCGAGGCCGCGCAGGCGTTGTTCGAGCGCCTCGGGGTCAGTATCGATCTGCACTGCGCGGTCAAGCACCTGAGCGTGGCCGAGCAGCAGTTTGTCGAAATCGCCAAGGCCCTGGCCCTGGATGCACGCCTGCTGGTGCTCGATGAGCCGACCGCGACGCTGACACCCAGTGAAGCCGAGTTGCTGTTCGAGATCATGCGCGAACTCAAGCGCCAGGGCGTGGCGGTGATTTTTATCTCGCATCACCTGGAAGAGATTTTCCAAGTCTGCGACCGCATCAGTGTGCTGCGCGACGGCGGCAACGCAGGCGTTACCGATGTGGCCGACAGCGATATTGATCACCTGGTCGAGATGATGGTTGGCCGCCGCCTGGAATGCAGTTTTCCACCTAAGCCCAGCAGCGAACCCGGCCCCTTGCTGTTAGAGGTCAAGGACATCCAGTTGGTGCGCAATGGCCCCCGCAACCGTTTCAATTTGCACAAAGGCGAGATCCTCGGCTTCGCCGGCCTGGTGGGTTCGGGCCGCACCGAGCTGGCCCTGGGCATGATGGGCGCGCTGCCCACGGTGAGCAAAGACGTGTGGCTGCGCGGGGAAAAAGTCAGCCTCGACGACCCGGCCCAAGCCCTGGCCCACGGCATTGGCCTGCTGCCGGAAAGCCGTAAGAGCGAAGGGCTGATCACCGCCTTCAGCATTCGCGAAAATATCTCGCTGAACAATTTGCCCAAATATCAGAACGCCTCGGGCCTGATCGACAAGGCCAAGGAATGCGCCAGTGTCGACGCGCTGATGGGCCAGCTGTCGATCAAGGCGCCCAGCGGCGAAAGCCTTGTGGTGAACCTCAGCGGCGGCAACCAGCAAAAAGTCGTGATCGCCCGCTGGATCAACCACCACTGCGACGTGCTGGTGTTCGACGAACCCACACGCGGCATCGACGTCGGTGCCAAGGCGCAGATCTACGCGTTGATGCGCAGCCTTACCGAACAAGGCTACGCGATCATCATGATTTCCTCCGAGCTGCCCGAAGTCATCGGCATGTGCGACCGCGTCGCCGTGTTCCACAAGGGCGCCATCGTCAAAGTACTGGAAGCGTCCGCCGTCAATCCTCAGGAGGTCATGCGCCATGCAACAGGGGGCTCAAGTGAATACGTCCATTAACTCCGCCAACACCGGCCGGTGGCGCCTGAACCTGGCGCGGCTGCTGCGTTCGCCCGCGTTTTATCCCTTTGTCGGGCTGGTGGTGGTGACCCTGGTGATGATCCTCGCCAGCGACACCTTCCTCACCGCCAGCAACCTCTCCAACATCGCTCGCCAGGTGTCGATCAACGCAATCATCGCGGTGGGCATGACCTGCGTGATTCTCACCGGCGGGATCGACTTGTCGGTGGGGCCGGTGATGGCGTTGTCCGGCACCTTGACCGCCGGGCTGATGGTCGCCGGGTTGCCGCCAGGCCTGGCGATTGGCGTCGGGCTGCTGGTGGGCGTGGCCTTCGGCATCGGCAACGGGCTGTTCGTGGCGTACCTGCACATGCCGCCGATCATCGTCACCCTGGCGACCATGGGCATCGCCCGTGGGTTCGGGCTGATGTACACCGACGGCTACCCGATTTCCGGGTTGCCGGAGTGGTTCGCGTTCTTCGGTCGCGCCAGTGTGTTTGGCCTGCAGGTGCCGATCCTGATCATGCTGATCACTTACCTGGCGGCCTATGTGCTGCTGCAGCACACCCGTATCGGCCGTTACATCTACGCCATCGGCGGCAATGAAGAAGCGGTGCGCTTGTCCGGGGTGCGTGCGGCGCGCTTCAAGTTGCTGGTGTACGGCATCAGCGGCTTTACCGCCGCGATTGCCGGGCTGGTGCTTACCTCGCGCCTGATGAGCGGCCAGCCGAATGCCGGCGTGTCGTTCGAGCTGGATGCGATTGCCGCCGTGGTACTGGGTGGCGCGTCGATTGCCGGCGGGCGCGGGGTGATCATCGGCACCTTGCTCGGCGCCATGCTGCTGGGCGTGTTGAACAACGGTTTGAACATGCTTGGCGTGTCGCCCTACGTCCAGAGCGTGATCAAGGGCGGGATCATCTTGCTGGCGATTTTCATCAGCCGTCAGCGCCATCGTTAATACCTCACTACACAGGACCGAATACATGGACAAGCACACTCACATGCAAGCCGTCGTCTGCCACGGCCCGAAAGACTACCGCCTGGAGCGCATCGGCAAACCCCAGGCGCGTGCCAATGAGCTGGTGATCCGTATCGCCGCCTGCGGCATCTGCGCCAGTGACTGCAAGTGCCACTCGGGCGCGGCGATGTTCTGGGGCGGCGACAACCCCTGGGTCAAGGCACCGGTAGTACCGGGCCACGAATTTTTCGGCTACGTGGTCGAAGCCGGCGAGGGCGCCGAGGAGCACTTTGAGGTCAAGGTGGGTGACAAGGTCATCGCCGAACAGATCGTGCCGTGTGGTAAGTGCCGCTTCTGCAAATCGGGCAAGTACTGGATGTGCGAAGTGCACAACATCTTCGGCTTCCAGCGCGAAGTGGCTGAAGGCGGCATGGCCCAGTACATGCGCATTCCCAAGACCGCCATCGTGCACAAGATTCCCGAGTCGGTGTCCCTGGAAGACTCGGCGCTGGTGGAGCCAATGGCCTGCTCGATCCACACCGTCAACCGTGGCGATATCCAGCTCGACGACGTGGTGGTGATTGCCGGCGCGGGTACCCTGGGCCTGTGCATGGTCCAGGTCGCCGCACTGAAGACCCCGAAGAAGTTGGTGGTGATCGACATGGTCGATGAACGCCTGGAGCTGGCGAAAAAGTTCGGCGCCGATGTGGTGATCAACCCGGCCCGTGACAACGCTCGCGAGATCATCAACGGCCTCACGGAGAATTACGGCTGCGACGTCTATATCGAAACCACTGGCGTACCGGCCGGCGTCACCCAGGGCCTGGACCTGATCCGCAAGCTCGGGCGCTTTGTCGAGTTCAGCGTGTTTGGTGCCGAGACCAGCGTGGACTGGTCGATCATTGGCGACCGCAAGGAACTCGACGTGCGCGGCGCGCACCTGGGCCCGTATTGCTACCCGATCGCCATCGACCTGTTTGAGCGCGGCCTGGTCACCTCCCAAGGCATCGTCACCCATGACTTCCCGCTGGACGACTGGGCCGAGGCGTTTGAACTGGCCAATTCGACCAAGTCGATCAAGGTGCTGTTGAAGCCGGTGCTCTGAGATGGACTACGTCATCGGTGTAGACATTGGCACCCAGAGCACCAAAGCGCTGCTGGTGGATGCCCAGGGCACGATCATCGCCCAACACAGCCACGGCTACCGGGTGGACACCCCGAAAGTGCGCTGGGCCGAGCAGTGGCCGCAGGTGTGGCTGGATGCCGTCCAAACCTGCGTGGCCCAGTGCATGGCCAAGGCCGGGGTGCCGGCGCCGCAGGTCAAGGCGCTGTGCATCAGCAGTTTGTACGGCGGTTCGGGCATTGCCGTGGATGCACAGATGACGCCGTTGCACCCGTGCCTGATCTGGATGGACCGGCGCGCCGGCGAGCAGGTGGCCTGGGTGCGCGAACAGGTGGACCTGGAGCGCTTGTTCGCCATCACCGGCAACTCGGTGGACAGCTACTACGGCTTCACCAAGATGCTCTGGCTCAAGCAGCACCAGCCCCAGGTGTGGGCGAATACCCGTTACCTGCTGCCGCCCAACAGCTACATCAACTGGTGCCTGACCGGCGAGTTGGCGGTGGACCACAGCAGTGCCGGGAATATCGGCGGTGTCTATAACGTGGCGGCGCGCAACTGGTCAGGCGAGATGCTGGATGCGCTGGGTATCGAGCAGTCGATGATGCCCGAGCGGTTGCTGTATTCCGGCGAGGTGGTGGGTGGTTTGCTTGCAGACTGGGCCGCACGCCTGGGCTTGCAGGCGGGCACGCCGATCCTCGCTGGGGGCGTGGACGCGGCCATGGCGACCCTGGCGGCGGGTGTCACCCAGCCGGGCAATCATGTGGCGATGATCGGCACCAGCATGTGCTGGGGCTACCTGAACCAGCGGGTGGATGCACGCCACGGTTTGGTGAGCATGCCCCATGTCTACAACGGCCACCGCGACCTGTACATCTTCGGCGGTGCGATCACCGCCGGAGCCTCGGTGAGCTGGTTTCGCGAGCAGTTCTGCCAGGCCGAAGAACAGCAGGCCCAGGTCACCGGGCAAGACAGCCTGGCGCTGCTGGAGCAGAGCGCGATGAAGATTCCGGCGGGCAGCGAAGGCGTGGTGTTTTTGCCTTACCTGATGGGCGAACGCAGCCCGGTGTGGGATGACCGCGCCAGCGGCAGTTTTGTCGGGCTCAACCTGTACCACAGCCGCTTTCACCTGTACCGCGCGGTGCTGGAGGGCGTAAGTTTTGCCCTGCGCCACAATATCGAAGCGGGCACCCAGGGCGCGCATTCCCTGGACCCGCGCCTGATCGTGGTGGGTGGAGCGAGCCATTCGGACCTGTGGATGCAGATCATCGCCGATGTCACACGCTACCCGGTGTACACCATCGTGCAGGAGGTAGAAGCGGCCCTGGGCGCAGCGTTGTTGGCGGCGCATACGGTGGGACTGGTGAGTGATGAGGCGATGGACACCGGCTGGGTGCAGTTGCAATTGCGAGCACAGCCCAAGCGGGAGAATGTCATGACCTATGACCGGGCGTTTGCCGAGTACCTGAAGCTTTACCCGGCCCTGAAACCGATCATGCACAACCTGCAAACCACCTGATTCAACACTGTCCAAACATGTGGGAGCGGGCTTGCTCGCGAATGCGGTATGCCAGTCACTACATACATGGCTGAACCACCGCATTCGCGAGCAAGCCCGCTCCCACAGGAGGTCTTCATTGTTCTCGAGTATTTCATCCATGCATGCAACCTTTGATTTCTCTCACCAGCGCATCCTCGTCACCGGTGCCAGCAGCGGCATCGGTCGCGAAATTGCCCAGCAACTGATCGCCAGCGGCGCCCAAGTCTTCGCCCTTGGTCGCGATGCCCAGGCGTTGGCGGCATTGGGGTGCCGCACCTTGTGCGTGGATATCGCTGACAGCATCGCCCTCGATAAAACCCTGCAAGATTTGCCGCCCCTGCACGGCCTGGTCAATTGCGCCGGGATTTCACGCTTGGAACCCGCCGCTGCCATCAGCGCCAACGCCTTCGACCAGGTGATGAACGTCAACGCCCGCGCCGCTGCACAAGTGGCCAGCCGAGTCGCGGCGAAGATGATCGAGGCGGACATTGCCGGCAGTATCGTCAACGTCTCCAGCCAGGCGTCGTTGGTGGCGCTGGACGATCACCTGAGCTACTGCGCCTCCAAGGCTGCACTGGATGCAATCACCCGTGTGCAATGCGCCGAATGGGGCCGTTTTGGTATACGCGTCAATAGCGTCAACCCCACCGTGACCTTGACGCCGATGGCGGCCATGGCCTGGTCCGACCCGGCCAGGCGCGACCCGGCACTGGCCGCGATTCCGTTGGGGCGTTTTGCGCAACCGGCAGAGGTGGCGCTGCCGGTGCTGTTCCTGCTCAGTGACGCGGCGAGCATGATCAGTGGCGTCAGCCTGCCGGTCGACGGCGGCTACACCAGCCGCTAGCCGTTTTCCAACTGGCCGGCGATCACCACTTTGTCCCGTGGCTTGTGCGGGTCTTGCAGGCGGTCGAGCAGCAGGCGTACTGCGCTGCTGCCGGCCAGGGACGCGTCGTGGGCCACGCAGGCGATGGGTACGCCAAAGATATCGGCGAAGGGCAGGCGGTCGATGCCGCAGATGGTCAGGCTGTCATGGGCGATGTTGTGCATGCGCAAGGCGCGCAGAGCCCCCAGGGTGATCAACTGGTTGAAACCCATGATCGCGTCCGGCGCCGAGTGTGCGGCCAGGTAGTCGAGGGTATGCAGGTAAGCCGGCATCAGTGTGTAGTCGCCCGCTTGCACCTCGACCTGAATGTCGGGGTGCGCGGCCAGCACTTCACGCAGGCCTTTGAGGCGCTCCACGCTGATGCGCGAATGTTCGGGGCCGGTCAGCACCAGCAGGCGCTTGAGGTTGGGCGTTTGGCGTAACAGGTAGTGCGCGGCTTGCAAGCCGCTGTGGTAGTTGTCGAGCACCACACGGCTGAACGGGCTGTCGTGGATCGTGCGATCGAGCAGCACCACCGGGGTTTTGCCATTGCTCAGGCGCTCCAGGTAGTCGGGTTGGTAGCTTGGTTCATCGGAGACCGGCGACAGGATGATCCCCGCCACGCGATACCCCAGCAGGGTATCCACTGCCTTGCTTTCGAGTTCCTCCAGCTCATCGGTGTCCACCAGCATGATGGTGTAGCCGTGCTGTTTGGCCTCGCGGGAAATCGCCTTGATCATCTCGCTGTAGAACGGGTTGTCCACCGAAGCGGTGATGACCCCGATGATCAGGCTTTCACTGCGCTTGAGCCCACGGGCGAAGGCGTTGGGCACGTAGTCCAGCTCGCGGGCCACTTCAAGAATGCGTGCCAGGGTGGCGGGTTTGACCAGGTCGGGTTTGCTCAAGGCCCGGGACACCGTAATGGTGGTCATGCCGACGCGTTTGGCAATGTCGCTGATGGTGACGGACTTTTTCTTGTTCATCGGTAAGGCTGCGAGGGGGAACACCAGCAGGCTAGCATGTGCGCAGGCGTAGAGTGATTCAAATCAGCGGGTCCCAGCGTTGCGACCAGTCGCCTTCGGCTTTCACCACTGTGCGTAGCAGCTCCAAAGCCTGTTGCAACACCGCCGAATCCCGCGCCCGCGAATACACCAGGTAGGTCGGGAAGCTGAATTCCGGCGCCTTGGGCACGCGCTGCATCACGCCGCTGTCCAGGTAGCTCTGCACCACCCGTGTGCGAAAGTAGCCAGCACCGCCATTCTCCAATATGTACTGCAATGCCAGCGGCCCCAGGTTGAAACTCACCGCAGCACGCGCACGGTCGGGCAGGGCGGCGTCGTGCTGCTGGCGAAAACCCTGGCCCCAGTCGATATACACGTAAGGCTCGGGTTTGCTCGCCAGTTGCACCAGAATCAGTTTTTCTTCCAGCACCTGCTCCACCTGCAAGCCCGGCCAGTATTGCGGCTGGAACACCAGGGCGGCGTCGAGCACGCCCAGCTCTAACTGACGCAGCAGGTACTCGCCTTCACGCACTTCGGTGCGCAGCGCGTGGCCTGGTATGTGCTCGCGCAGCGCCTTGGCCCAGCCGAGCATCAATGGGTTGCACAGGCTGACTTCACCGCCGATATGCAGCACGTTGCGATAGCCGTCTGGCAATGGCAGGTCGCGGCGCGCCGCTTCCCAGGTTTGCAGCAATTGGTTGGCGTACACCACGAACGCCTCGCCGTCGGCGGTCAGCCGCGCACCGGCACGGTTGCGCACGAACAGTGTGCTACCCAACTGGCTTTCCAGGTTCTTCACACGAGCGGTGATGGCGGTCTGGGTGACGTGCAGTTTCTCGGCCGCTGCGGCCAGGCTGCCGCAGCGGGTGATTTCGAGGAAGGTGCGTGCCAGTTCGATGTCCATAAGCGCCCTGGGTGATGAATGGGGGACAGTGTAAAGGAATGCGGTCAAATCTGTGGGAGCTGGCTTGCCTGCGATGGCGGCCTGTCAGCCGACGCTTCTCTACCTGACACCCCACAATCAAACTGTGGGAGCGGGCTTGCTCGCGAAGGCGGCCTTCTGGTCGACCATTTCGTTGGGTTGGAATGAGTACATATCCATTGCTGCGGTAACGGCC
>NZ_LYSO01000100.1:0-22787 GCF_001728935.1 Pseudomonas sp. AP42 | reverse complement strand
GTACCCGGGCCAACTGTGTCGCCTGCCAGGCCGCCTTCGCGAGCAAGCCCGCTCCCACAGTTGGATCGTTGGGGTGTCAGGTAGATAGGTATCGGCTGGGAGGCCGCCATCGCAGGCAAGCCAGCTCCCACATTGGCCGGGTACAATGCCGCTCCCCCGAAGGAGACTGCATGTCCACCTTATTGACCGATTGGCGCCACCGCCCCACCCACCGCCGCGTCTGGGCCCTGGCCGCGCCGATGATCCTGTCGAATATCTCCGTGCCCTTGGTCGCCCTCGTAGACAGCATGGTCATCGGCCACCTGCCCCACGCCCACCAACTGGGCGCCGTGGCTGTCGGTGCCAGCCTGTATACCTTCCTCGCCTGGGCCATGGGCTTCCTGCGCATGGGCTCCACCGGGTTCGCCGCCCAAGCCGCCGGGCGCAACGATGGGGCGGCGTTGCGGCAGATCCTGTTGCAAGGCTTGTTGCTGGCGCTGGGCCTGGCAATGCTGCTGGGCACGGTGGGTATTCCCCTGAGCCACCTGGCCTTGGAATGGATGCAGCCCTCGCCCGAACTGAACCAACTGACCCGCGAATTTTTCCACACCCGCCTGTTCGGCCTGCCCGCCGCCCTCGCCAGCTATGCACTGGTCGGCTGGTTCCTCGGCACCCAGAACGCGCGGGCGCCGTTGGCGATTTTGCTGACCACCAACCTGGTGAACATCGCGCTTAACCTGTGGTTTGTACTCGGCCTGGACTGGGGCGTGGTCGGCTCCGCCCGCGCCTCGGTAATCGCCGAGTGGACCGGCGCCCTGCTCGGCCTGGCGCTCACGCAAAAAGCCCTGCGTGCCTACCCCGGGCATATCGCTTGGGCCGCCTTGAAACTGTGGCAAAGCTGGCGCCCATTGCTGGCGGTCAACCGCGACATCTTCATCCGCAGCCTGGCACTGCAGTCGGTGTTCTTCATGATCACGGTGCAAGGCGCACGGTTGGGCGATGCCACCGTGGCAGCCAATGCGCTGCTGCTTAACGGCCTGTTACTGACGGCTCACGCATTGGATGGCTTGGCCCACGCGGTCGAAGCCCTCTGCGGCCACGCCATCGGCGCCCGTGACCGGCAGGCGTTGCGGCGGTCATTGGTGGTGGCCTGCGGTTGGTCACTGATCGCCAGCGTCGGCTTCGCCCTGCTGTTCACCTTCGGCGGCCATCTGTTTATCGCCATGCAAACCGATATTCCCAGCGTGCGCGAAACCGCCGACATCTACCTGCCTTACCTCGCGGTATTGCCGTTGATTGCGGTGTGGAGTTATTTGCTCGATGGGCTGTTTATCGGTGCAACGCGGGCGCGGGAAATGCGCGATGGGATGTTGCTGACGGTGCTGCTGGTGCTGCCGATTGCCTGGGCGTTGCAGGGTTTGGGTAACCACGGCTTGTGGATCACCTTTCTGCTGTTCATGGCGGTGCGCAGCCTGACGCTCTGGGCGATAGCCTGGCACTTGAATCGGCAAGGGCTGTGGCTGGGAGCAAGCTGAAGGAATACAAACCCAAATGTGGGAGCGGGCTTGCTCGCGAAAGCGGTGTATCAGCCAAATAATCAGCGACTGACACTGCGCATTCGCGAGCAAGCCCGCTCCCACATTTTTATTACGAGGACAGGTACGAAGAACGCGTCAGGCCCAGACGCAACGCATCCAGGAACTGGGTACGCTCGGACGCCGAGATCTTCGCGCTCGCGCACTTGTCACGGTAATGCGTCATCAACTCCTCCGGCGACAAGTGCACATAGCGCAGCATGTCTTCGATGGTGTCGTGGGTCTCGATCCCGGCGCTGTACACCGAGCCGTCTTCACGCTGGTAGATGTTCACCGAGTCGGTATCACCGAACAGGTTGTGCATGTCGCCCAGGATTTCCTGATAGGCGCCGACCAGGAAGATACCCAGCAGGTAGTCTTCGCCTTCGTTCAAACCGTGAACCGGCAGGCTGGTCTCGATGCTCTGCTCGTCGACGTATTGCTTGATCTTGCCGTCGGAGTCGCAGGTCAGGTCTTGCAGCACGGCGCGGCGCAGCGGCTCTTCGTCGAGGCGGTGCAGCGGCAGGATCGGCAGGACCTGGCCGATGGCCCAGGTGTCCGGCAGGCTCTGGAATACCGAGAAGTTGCAGATGTACTTGTCGGCCAGCTTGTCATTGAGTTCGTCCAGCACCTGGCGGTGCGAGCGCTGGCGGGCTTTCAACGAGTTGTGCAGGCGACGGCACACCGCGAAGTAGCACTGTTCTGCCAGGGCTTTTTCCGCCAGGGTCAGCTTGCCATCGGCGTACTGGGCCGCCACGTCGCTCATGTAGTGGGTGGCGCGCCAGTAGGTTTCGGTGACCATCTCGATGTCGGTCGGGCCCAGCAGGTCCACCAGCCATTGCACGGTTTCCGGCAGGCTTTCCTTGTTTTCAATGGTCGGGATTTCGTCGTTGTGCTTCTCGACGTCCGTCACCTGCACCACCAGCATGGCGTGGTGAGCGGTCAGGGAGCGACCGCTTTCAGAGAAGATGTTCGGGTGCGGCAGGCTCTGCGCGTCGCAGAATTCCTTGAGCATACCCACCACCACGCCGGCGTAGTCGTCCATGTCGTAGTTGATCGAACTGGCGTTGCGCGAGTGGGTACCGTCGTAGTCCACGCCCAGGCCACCGCCAACGTCGATGTGGTCCACCGGCAGGCCGAGGTTGCGCAGTTCGCCGTAGTAACGAATGGCTTCCTTGAACCCGTGCTGGTAGTCGGCCAGGTTGGCGATCTGCGAGCCCATGTGGAAGTGCAGCAGGCGGATGCCCTGGTCCAGGCCGGCCGCGCGGAAGCGCTCGACCACCGACAGCAGCTGCGCCGCCGACAGACCGAATTTTGATTTTTCGCCACCGGTGTCGGCCCACTTGCTCGATGCCAGGGACGACAGGCGCACACGCAGGCCCACCTGCGGCTTGACCTTGAGGCTCGCCGCCTCTTCGATCACCAGCCCTACCTCGGACTCTTTCTCGATCACGATGAACACGTTGTGGCCGAGCTTCTGGCCCATCAGCGCCAGGCGGATGAACTCACGGTCTTTGTAACCGTTGCAGACGATGGTGCCGCCCTTCGGCGCCAGGGCCAGCACGGCCAGCAGCTCAGGCTTGGAGCCGGCTTCCAGGCCGATGGAGACGTTCTGGGTAGCAATGATGTTCTCGATCACTGCTTCCTGCTGGTTCACCTTGATCGGGTACAGCGCGGTGTACTTGCTCTGGTATTCCAGGCGCTCGATGTTGGCATCGAAGGCACCGGTCAATTGGCGCACGCGGTCTTGCAGGATATCGGGGAAGCGCACCAGCAGCGGCAACGACAGGCCGCTTTTGCGCAACTCATCGACTTGCTCGTACAGGTCGACGGGCGTGCTGTTCGGGCCGTTCGGACGGACTTCTACGCGACCGGCTTCATTGATCGCGAAATACCCGGCCCCCCAATGGCGAATCCCGTAAACACTGCGGCTGTCCGCAACTGTCCATTGGCTGCCATCGTCTTTGCGTGTGCGTCGTACGGACATCGAAGTCCCCTATAAATGAAGGCGAAGGCGCCACCTCTCGTTCGAGGCTGGCGCAGTCTAAAGAATGAAAATGACGATTTGCCTGCAAGGGAAGTAGACCCCACTGGCAGGACAGAGTTTAGCCACAGGTTGGGAAGAGGCTTTCAGCCGCCGGACTTCTTGGCCTTGTACCCGAGCTTGATCAGCTCGGCCAACAGCAACTCGACGTGATCGCCCTGGATCTCGATGACCCCGTCTTTCAACGCGCCACCGGTGCCACAACGCTTTTTCAGCGAGGTGGCCAATTCCTTCAGGGCCTCTTCAGCCAGGGGCACGCCGGTGATGGTGGTCACCGTCTTGCCGCCACGGCCTTTGCTCTCGCGACGCACGCGGGCAATACCGTCGCCTTCGGGGATCAGGGTCTGTTTGCAGGTGCACGAATCCACGGGCTGACGACAGTCCGGGCAGTGTCGACCTGCGTCGGTGGAAAATACCAGGCCACCAAGGGCGGCGAAGGATGCGGCTTTTTTGGCCACCGGCAATCCTCTTGGGAGGATGAAGACTGATCGGCGCCGCACAAGGCAGTAACCGACCGCGAAGCCCCACTCAGGCAGGGGCAGCGCTACCGAACCGTCAAAGTAACATCCACTGTAGGAGCAAGCTTGCTCGCGAAGAGCGTCAACGATAACGCGGGCATTCAGGCAGCACGCGGTGTCTTGGCGTTTTTCGCGAGCAAGCTCGCTCCTACAGGGTGAAACAATAGCGGTTCGGGTGAAAAGGCGCGCAGTGTAACGGCAAAAAGCAAAGTTGCTAAGAGCCAAATGGCGCCAATTTATGCAACTTTAGCGACGTGAGTCGAGATAGCGCCGCAAGCCCTCTTGGGCGTCCGGGCAATAAGGCTTTTGCTCGGCCTCTGCAAGCACCGCTTCGATGGTTAGAAAACGCGCTTCCATGACCTCTTCAGGCTGCAAGCACAGCGGGCCGTCCCAGACGGCAGAGTAGGAAGTACACCAAAGACGGCTGTCGCCATCTTCAAAGTAAAAATGATCGTGCTCGACCAGCTCCACGCCACTCACGCCCAGCTCTTCGGCCAATTCCCGCTGTGCCGACAGGGCATAGCTTTCTCCCGCCGCCACCATCCCGCCCGCCGCCGTATCCCAGAACCCCGGATACAGGGCTTTACTCAGCGTGCGCCGGTGCACACACAGCTCGCCTCTGGAATTGAACAGGAAGATAAAAGTGCAGCGGCCAATCAAGCCGCGCTGGCGCAGGTCGGACCTGACCAGGTGGCCGAGCAGGTGGTCCTGCTCGTCGACCCAGCAGATCAGTTCAGCATCGGAAGCCGCTCGGTGTGCGGCCTCCTTTTGAGTAGCGTCCATCATCAACCCTGGTTGAGGAGCTGACGCAAGTCGATCACTGCAGCGTTTGCCCGGGAAATGTAGTTGGCCATCACCAGCGAATGGTTCGCCAGTACACCGAAGCCACTGCCATTAAGAATCATAGGACTCCAAACCGGTTCCTGCGAGGCCTCCAGCTCACGAATGATCTGGCGCACGCTGACGGTGGCGTTTTTCTTGGCCAGTACGTCGGCAAAGTCGACTTCGATGGCACGCAACAGATGGGACAGCGCCCACGCCTGGCCGCGCGCTTCGTAGAACACGTTGTCGATTTGCATCCATGGGGTTTCCACCACTTCTTCATCAACCTGCGGCACTTCACCCGGCGCCAGCGCCTCGGTTTTCAGCGCCGTGTTCAGCTTGACCCGGCCCACGCTGGCGGACAGGCGCTGGGACAACGAGCCCAAACGGGTGGCCACATCGCCCAGCCAGTTGTTGAGGTTGTCGGCACGCGCATAAAACAGCGCGCCGCGCTGGTTCGGGTCAGACAGGCGCGCTTCGTAGCGGCTCAGGGAGTTAATGCCTTCCTGGTATTCCGACTCACTGGACGGCAGCACCCAGCTCTTGTTATCGAAGTTGAAGCGCGGCTCGGCCTTGGCCAGGTCCGCGTCTTCAGCCGACTGCGACTGGGAGCGGGCAAAGTCTTTACGCAGGGCACGGGTGAGGTCACGCACCTGCACCAGCACGCCATATTCCCAGCTCGGCATGTTGTCCATCCACAAGCCCGGCGGGAAACGGTCGTTGGAAATATAACCGCCCGGTTTGTTCAGCAAGGTGCCGACCACGGTCTTGAGGGTTTCGACGGTGGTGTAGCCCACCACTATCTGCTTGCCTTCCTTCTCGGCGGCAAGCTGGGCGGTTTGCTGGACCGGAAACAGCGCCGGCTCCTGGCTCCAGTACCAACCCAGGCCACCGGTGACCAGCAGGTACAAGCCGATGATGCTGAGCAAAGCTCGGCTCATCAGCAGGTTGCGAAAATAGCTGCGGTTGGCCGACTTGGGCTCAGGGGCGGGGCCTTTGGCACTGCCTTCGCGGTTTTTCCAGTCCAGCATGGCGATATCCTTTCAATCACTTGAGTTCATGCACGTCAATTGTCCGGGTGCGTTCAGACATTCCGACCACAACCCTACCCCATCGTGCCCATCGGTGCGGGGCTTTTACACGAAAGTGGCGCACCGGGCCGCTTGGACTATAAAGGATGCACACCTTTTACGCTGGGCGACCAGCCGGTCAATAACTGAATCTCTGGCATGCAGACTTAATTGACGTATGACACTCATCTATCAGAAAAGAGGTGCTAGCATAGCGCCATCAGTCGACCTCAGCATGCACCCTCACAGTAGTCAGGATATGACCGAGTCAGAAGACCCCAGCCGCGAGCGTCTCAAGCAGCACTTTGCCCAGCGGGTAATTCATCAGGCACGTCAAATTCTTGAGATCTGGCAGCGCCTGCAGCGCAGCGAGTGGTCGAACGCCGACTTTTCCGAACTCAGCGAAGCCAACCTGCGCCTGCAGCGCTTCGCCGAACGCTTCGAACAGCCCGAACACACGCAACTGGCACGGCATATCAGTGAATCCCTGCAAGCCGTGGACGAGAACCGTGGCCGCCTGAGCAGCCAACTGATCACTGAGCTCAACCGCTTGATGCAACGCCTGTCCCGCACCGGCCTGCGCCAGGGCGACCAGCTTGAGCAAACCTTCCTGCCACCGATGCGCAAGCCGATCTACGTGATGCTCGCCGACCATGACCGCGCCGAGCGTCTGGCCAAGCAGCTCGAATTCTTTGGCATGAGCGCCCACGCTCTGGACAGCGTCGCCGCCTTTCGCGCGGCCATGGCCGAGCGTTTGCCGTCGGCGATCGTGATGGACGTGGACTTCTGCGGCACAGGCCTGGGCCTGAAGCTCGCCGCAGAAGCCCAAGAGGGCCTGGAGCACAAGCTGCCGCTGTTGTTTTTCAGCCTGCACGAAACCGACACCCCGACGCGCCTGGCCGCCGTGCGCGCCGGTGGCGAAGAGTTCCTGACCGGCACCCTGGAAGCTTCAAGCCTGCTGGAAAAGATCGAAGTGCTGACCTGCGCGGCCCAGTACGAACCATATAAAGTGCTGATCATCGACGACTCGCGGGCCCAGGCGCTGCACACCGAACGCCTGCTCAACAGTGCCGGGATTATCACCCGCACCTTGATCGAACCGATCCAGGCCATGGCCGAGCTGGCGGATTTCCAGCCCGACCTGATCATCCTCGACATGTACATGCCTGCCTGTACCGGCACCGAACTGGCCAAGGTGATTCGCCACAACGACCGCTACGTCAGCGTGCCGATCATCTACCTGTCGGCTGAGGACGACCTGGATAAACAGCTGGATGCGATGAGCGAGGGCGGTGACGATTTCCTCACCAAACCGATCAAGCCGCGTCACCTGATCACCACTGTGCGTAACCGTGCCTCGCGTGCGCGCAACTTGAAGGCACGGATGGTGCGCGACAGCCTCACCGGGCTGTACAACCACACGCATATCCTGCAACTGCTCGAAGATTGCAGCTTCCGCGCCCGCCGCGAGAACAAGCCTCTTAGCTTTGCCATGCTCGATATCGACCACTTCAAGCGCGTCAATGACAGCCACGGCCACCCGATGGGCGACCGGGTGATCAAGAGCCTGGCACTGTTTCTCAAGCAGCGTTTGCGCAAGACCGATTACATCGGCCGCTACGGCGGTGAAGAGTTCGCCATCGTGATGCCCGACACCGACCTGGAATCGGCCTGCAAGGTGCTGGACGACATTCGCCGGCGCTTTGCAGAAATCCACTACCCCGCACAACCGCAGGATTTGTGGTGCACCTTCAGCGCCGGCCTGGTGGAGCTGTGCGACGATTCCGACAGCCTGATGATGGCTGCTCAGGCTGACGAAGCGCTGTACCGCGCCAAGGACGCCGGACGCAACCGCGTGCAAGCCGCTCGCACATCAAAGCAAAGTGCCATCTTTTCACCAGAATCCACCGATTCGGTCATAACGCTGTAATACAAACGCAATAAATTCAGGCGCTTATCTCTTGCCGTCGGTTGAAACCCCGCATGCGCCTGAAGCTGCTGACCAATCTCAATACCCTTCTGCTGGTGGCCGTGTGCCTGGCGCTCGGGGCGACGCTGTGGTGGTCGCAACGGGCACTGGAGCGCCCGTACTTGTTGATGGAGCGCTACCTGGGTTTGTCCCAGGTCTTTCAAAACCAGGCTGCCCGTAACATCGAGGACTACTTGGCCAGCGGCGATGCCCTGCGCCTGAGCAGTGCCACCCAGAGCCTGGAAAGCCTGCAACTGCAGCTAGCGCAACTGCCGCCCGAATTGGCGCAAAACCTACGCCCCAGCCTTATGGACCTGGAGACCTTCAGCAAGACCGACCTGTTGGCCGCCGGTAAATTGGCTGGCGACCCGCAAGCCCTGTTGCTGCAAGCCGAACGTGAACTGGGCGCGAACCTGGAACAACTGAGCCAGTACGCCAGCGGCATCAATTCTGCGGAGGCTGCGCGTTATATGCCGCCATTGCTCGCCGCCTCGCAGCATCTGGGCAAACTGTCCCTGGCCCGCGACAAGCTCGTGAGCAGCGGGCGCGCCGAGTTGGCTGCGGATGTCGAGCGCGAAGTGACCCACCTGAGAACCCAGGCCGACCTGCTCGGGCAACTGCCCTTATTGGGAATAAAGGCCAGCGCAGAATCCAACACCGACGATTTTTCCGCGTTGATGGGCCTGGAAAACACCGAAAAAACCGAAGCCCAGGACACCGGCGTTGACCTCAAGCGCGAGCTCAACAGCCTGTTGACCCGCTACCCCGCCGAGCTGCAGCGCACCCGTGAGCAGATTCAGCAACGCACTGACCTTGCCGCCAGCACCCACCTGAAAATCACCAACGTGCAACAAGCCATCGCCGGCCTCGAACCCGTGGTGCGCGCGCAACATGCGAAGATTCAGGGCGAAGTGCGTGTGATACAAGGCGTGATGATTGGCCTGATCCTGCTGATCGCATTGTTGATCGACACCTTGCAACGGCGCCTGGCGCGCGTGTTGACCAACCTGGCGCCGGCCTTGTCGACCTGGGCCGAAGGCGACTTCAGCCAACCGATCGCCCTGGGCAAGACCAACCGCGAGCTGCACGATATCGAGGCCTCCCTCAACCGCCTGCGCGCCTACCTGGTGGACCTGGTCGGCACCATCCGTGGCAATGCCGAAGAAGTGGCGGGCAGCAGCCGCGCCCTGGCCGAACTGAGCAGCGGCCTGCACGACGGCGCCGAACGCCAGGCCGGCGACACCGCGCAAATCCGTGATTCCCTGGGCGAGTTGGAAGCCACCATCCAGCAAGTCGCAGGCGATGCCAGCCAGGCCGCCGGCGCCAGTCGCAGTGCGGGCCAGGCCGTGGAGCAAGGCCAGCGCGTGATCGGCCTGAGCCTCAACGGGTTGCATGCCTTGGTGGGTGAAGTGCAACAAAATGCGCAAATGATCGAAAAACTTGCCGAAGAGTCCGCCACCATCGGCGGCGTGCTCACGGTGATCCGCTCGATTGCCGACCAGACCAACCTGCTGGCCCTTAACGCCGCCATCGAAGCCGCCCGCGCCGGTGAGGCCGGGCGTGGTTTCGCCGTAGTGGCCGACGAAGTACGCTCCCTGGCCCAGCGTACCGCCGGTGCTACCGCCGAAATCCAGGGCCTGATCGCCGGCCTGCAAACCGCCGCGCACCAGTCGGTAGAAGGCATGCGCGCCCAGGTCGAACACGCCGAAGCCACCGCCCAGCAAGCCCAGGCGGCGGATGGCGCGCTGGATGAAATCGTCGGCGCGATCCAGACCATCTCCGACACTGCCGTACGTATTGCCGATGTGACCGCACAGCAGAGTGGAGCCGTGAGCGAGATACGCGACAACAGTGAGCGGATTCATCAATTGGGTGAGGATAATTTGCTGCGTATTGGCCAGGGCCGCAGCCAAGGCGAACACCTGCTGGTGCTGGGCGGGCAACTGACTACCGCCGTGCAAGCCTTTCGCGTCTAACCCGATATCCCGCCCGGTGTAGACCAAACGTGGGAGCGGGCTTGCTCGCGAATGCGGTGTGTCAGTCAATGCATCTTTAGCTGATCCACCGCTTTCGCGAGCAAGCCCGCTCCCACAATGGGTCTCCAGCGATCTCAGTGCCGTATCAGCGATGACTGGATCTGAAACCACAGTCACAAATTTTGCGCAATCCTCGCTAATCGTGCCGGCTACTGCATAGAACTGGACAGTCACAAAGGCTTTGCGGCATAGTCGCCGGGTTCTGACGCACCCACACCAATAACAAGGAACAGCCAATGGCGACCTTACTGGTTCTTCACGGACCCAACCTGAACCTGCTTGGCACCCGCGAACCGGGCGTCTACGGGGCAGTGACCCTCGACCAGATCAACCTCGACCTGGAACGACGGGCACGTGAAGCCGGCCACCATTTGCTCTACCTGCAAAGCAATGCCGAGTATGAATTGATTGATCGCATCCATGCCGCGCGCGGCGAAGGCGTGGACTTTATTCTGATCAATCCCGCCGCTTTTACGCACACAAGCGTTGCATTACGTGACGCGCTGCTGGCGGTGAGCATCCCATTCATCGAAGTGCATTTATCGAACGTGCACAAACGCGAAGCTTTCCGCCATCACTCTTACTTCTCCGACGTAGCGGTAGGAGTGATCTGCGGCCTTGGCGCCAGCGGTTACCGACTGGCCCTGGAGGCCGCCCTGGAACACATTGAAGAACAGGCTAAACGCCCCTGACCGACCCTTGGGAGTTGATGATTCATGGATATCCGTAAAGTTAAGAAACTGATCGAACTGCTGGAAGAATCCGGTATCGACGAGCTGGAAATCAAGGAAGGCGAAGAGTCCGTACGGATCAGCCGTCACAGCAAGACCCCGGCCCAACAGTTCTACGCGCCACAGATGCAAGCGCCGGCTCCAGCCGCTGCTGCTCCGGCTGCCGCACCTGCCGCCGCCGCTGCGCCTGCCGCCCCAGCCGCGCCTGCGCTGAACGGCTTCGTGGTCAAGTCGCCAATGGTCGGTACGTTCTACCGCACCCCGGCACCGACCTCGCCAGCCTTCGTTGAAGTGGGCAAGACCGTGAAAGTGGGCGACACCATCTGCATCGTTGAAGCGATGAAAATGATGAACCACATCACCGCGGAAAAAGCCGGCGTCATTGAATCCATCCTGGTAGAAAACGGTCAGCCGGTTGAGTACGACCAGCCGCTGTTCACCATCGTTTGAACCGCGGAGCGCCTTCGATGTTGAAACCTGCGAAGAAACTGCAAAAAGTCCTGATCGCCAACCGCGGCGAGATCGCGCTGCGTATCCTGCGCGCCTGTAAGGAAGAGGGCATCAAGACCGTCGCTGTTTACTCGACGGCCGATACCGAATTGATGCACGTGAAACTGGCGGACGAAAGCATCTGCATCGGCCCGCCACTGGCCACGAACTCGTACCTGAAAGTCTCGAACATCATCGCCGCGGCAGAAGTGACCGGCGCTGATGGCATCCACCCAGGCTACGGCTTCCTCGCGGAAAACGCCGATTTTGCCGAACAGGTGGAAAAATCCGGGTTTGCCTTCATCGGCCCCAAAGCCGAAACCATTCGCCTGATGGGCGACAAGGTATCGGCCAAGGACGCCATGATCGCGGCCGGCGTGCCAACCGTTCCAGGCTCCGACGGCCCACTGCCTGAAGACGAAGAAACCGCTCTGCGCATTGGTCGCGAAGTCGGCTACCCGGTGATCATCAAGGCCGCAGGTGGCGGTGGTGGTCGCGGCATGCGCGTGGTGCACAAGGAAGAAGACCTGATCGAAGCCGCCAAGCAGACCCGCTCCGAAGCGGGCGCCTGGTTCGGCAACCCGATGGTCTACCTGGAGAAGTACCTGACCAACCCACGTCACGTGGAAGTCCAGGTGCTGTCCGACGGCCAGGGCCACGCCATCCACCTGGGCGACCGCGATTGCTCGCTGCAACGTCGTCACCAGAAGGTTTTGGAAGAAGCTCCGGCTCCGGGCCTGGACGAGAAAGCCCGCCAGGAAGTGCTGGCACGCTGCGTCAAGGCGTGCATCGACATCAACTACCGTGGCGCCGGCACCTTCGAGTTCCTCTACGAGAACGGCCGCTTCTACTTCATCGAGATGAACACTCGTGTGCAGGTAGAGCACCCGGTATCGGAGATGGTCACCGGTATCGACATCGTCAAGGAGATGCTGAGCATCGCCGCCGGTAACGTGCTGTCCTTCACCCAGGACGACGTGAAGATGCACGGCCACTCCCTGGAGTGCCGCATCAACGCCGAAGACCCGAAAACCTTTATCCCAAGCCCTGGCCTGGTCAAGCATTTCCATGCGCCCGGCGGCAACGGCGTACGTGTGGATTCGCACCTGTACAGCGGCTACAAGGTTCCGTCCAACTACGACTCGCTGATCGGCAAGCTGATCACCTGGGGCGCCACTCGCGACGAGGCCATGGCCCGTATGCGCAATGCCCTGGACGAAATCGTGGTAGACGGCATCAAAACCAACATCCCGCTGCATCGGGACCTGGTTCGTGATGAAGGCTTCTGCGAAGGTGGTGTGAACATTCACTACCTGGAACACAAGCTGGCCAACCAGTAAGTGCTCCACCCAACAAAACCGCCTTCGGGCGGTTTTGTTGTTTGTGGGCCACCGACCTGGCTGGATCAATACAGTCCACCTGTGGGAGCAAGCCCACTCCCACATTTTGTGCTGTGCAAACCTGCTGTAGTGTCGTCTTCTGCCCGCTGCTCGCGTAAACTTGCGCGCTTTCGCGGCCTGCCCGCCGCACATTCATTTTTTTCAAAGGTGCCCGCCATGCCTTGGCTGCAAGTCCGTCTCGCCATCAGCCCAGAACAAGCCGAAACCTACGAAGACGCGTTCCTCGAAGTGGGCGCCGTGTCGGTGACCTTCATGGACGCCGAAGACCAGCCGATCTTCGAACCGGAACTCAATACCACGCCGCTGTGGTCCCACACCCATTTGCTGGCCCTGTTCGAAGACGGCACCGACGCCGCTGCCGTGCTGGCCCATATGGAACTGCTCACCGGCGGCCCGCTGCCCGAGCATCACAGCGAAGTCATCGAAGACCAGGACTGGGAACGCAGCTGGATGGATAATTTCCAGCCCATGCGCTTCGGCCAGCGCCTGTGGATCGTGCCAAGCTGGCACGCCGCTCCCGAGCCAGACGCGGTGAACCTGCTGCTGGACCCGGGCCTGGCGTTCGGCACCGGCACCCACCCCACCACCGCCCTGTGCCTGGAATGGCTGGACGGCCAGGATCTGACCGACAGCAACGTCCTGGACTTCGGCTGCGGTTCGGGGATTTTGGCAATCGCCGCCCTGCTGCTGGGCGCCAAGGAGGCCGTGGGCACCGATATCGACGTGCAGGCCCTGGAAGCCTCACGCGATAACGCCGGGCGCAACAACATTGCCGAAGGCAAATTCCCACTCTACCTGCCTGAAGATCTGCCCCAGGTTCAGGCCGATGTACTGGTGGCCAATATCCTCGCCGGGCCACTGGTGTCGCTGGCGCCGCAACTGTCGAGCCTGGTCAAGCCGGGCGGGCGCCTGGCGCTGTCGGGCATCCTCGCCGAGCAAGGTGAAGACGTGGCGGCGGCCTACGCCAAGGACTTCGAGCTGGACCCGATCGCCAACCGTGATGGCTGGGTACGCATCAGCGGTCGTCGGCGCTAGAATGAGCGCTTGCCTGAATCGGATGGCCGCATGACCGACAGTTTCGTCACCCAGTGCCCACATTGCCAATCGCGCTTTCGCGTCAACCACGCTCAATTGAGCGTGGCCCGCGGCGTGGTGCGTTGCGGCTCGTGCCTGCAAGTGTTCAACGCCGCTCGCCAGTTGCTCGAGCAACGGGCCCAGGCGTCTGCGCCGGAAGCGGAAGTGCCGACCACCGCTGAGCCGGCCGTCGAACCGACTGGCGAAGCACCTCCCGAACCACCGCGGGCCATCAGCCAGAAACAGTGGACGGCCGAAGAGCTGGACCTGGATAACCTGGACAAGGAACTGGCCAAGCTGGAACGTCGCGAGATTCAGCACACCCAGGCCGTGGGCGCAGAACGTCGCCAGCCAGGTGCCGACCGTCGGCAAAAGGAAGAGTCCTTCAGCGCCAGCCGCGATACGGTCAAGGCCGAGGAAGAAAAATGGGCGGCCAGCCTGTTCAGTGAGCCGCCCGAAGAGCGCACCCAGGCACCAGCGGAAGAGCCCGAGCCGGCCAAGGCGCCTGCGTCCAAACAGCGCACCGAACCGTCCATGTCGGCCCACACCGACGACCTCGATGACGAACCGGCGCTGCACACCACCGCCGAGGATGAAGATCTCGACCCGCCGCTGACGCCCACCCTCGACGAGCCGGAACCCGAAGACCGCGCGCAGCCACGACGCAAGCGCGCACGAACGGAGGCCGGCGTACATGACGAACTGCTCCAGGACCTGGAAGACGACCCCCTGCACTTGTATGCGCAGAAGCGTCCGTCAGGCTGGGGCCGCCGCCTGGCCTGGATAGTGCTGGTGGTACTGGCCGCCGCCGGCCTGGCCTGCCAGTACATCGCTTACCAATTCGACGATCTGGCCCGCCAGGACGCCTACCGCCCGTGGTTCCAGGCGCTGTGCCCGAAACTGGGATGCACCGTGCCATCGCGGGTCGACATTACCCATATCAAGAGCAGCAACCTGGTGGTGCGCAGCCATCCCGAGTTCGCCGGGGCGCTGGTGGTGGATGCCATCCTCTATAACCGCGCGACCTTCTCCCAGCCCTTCCCGCTGCTGGAGCTACGCTTTGCGGACCTGAACGGCGGCCTGATTGCCAGTCGTCGCTTCAAGCCCGCCGAGTACCTGAGCGGCGAGTTGGCCGGCGTGAGCGAAATGCCCTCGCAGACGCCGATCCACATCTCCCTGGACATCCTGGACCCCGGCAACAAAGCCGTGAATTACAGCCTGAGCTTCCATTCGCCCGAGTGAAACGGCGTGCCCACCGAGGTTTGACGGCGGATTATTGACTTGGCCGCCGTCGACCAAACCGATGGCGATAAAAAAGTAACTGTTCAGATTTTATCCAATTCAGCCTTTAACCAGTCATCGAGAGCGGGTATCATGCCAACCCTTTTTCGAACTCTAATGATCCGGCCCCACAACAGGGAAGTCCTATGTCGGCGGTACGCATCGGCCCATACACATTGCAAAACGGCTTGATCCTCGCCCCGATGGCGGGTGTCACCGACCAGCCCTTTCGTCAGCTGTGCAAGCGTTTGGGCGCGGGTCTAGTAGTCTCTGAAATGGTTACCAGCGACATGAGTTTGTGGAACACCCGCAAGTCGCGGATGCGCATGATCCATGAAGGTGATCCCGAGCCACGCTCGGTGCAGATCGCCGGTGGCGATGCGCAGATGCTGGCGGATGCAGCCCGGGCCAACGTCGAGCTGGGTGCACAGATCATCGATATCAACATGGGCTGCCCGGCCAAGAAGGTCTGCAACAAGGCCGCCGGTTCCGCACTGTTGAAAGATGAGCAGTTGGTCGCCGAGATCCTGCAGGCCGTTGTCGGCGCAGTGGATGTGCCGGTAACCCTGAAGATTCGTACCGGTTGGGACCGGGACAACAAGAATGGCCTGACGGTGGCGAAGATCGCTGAACAGGCAGGTATTACAGCGCTGGCGGTGCATGGCCGCACCCGCGCCGACCTTTACACCGGTGAAGCCGAGTACGACACCATTGCCGCGATCAAGCAGGCCGTGTCGATGCCCGTCTTTGCCAATGGCGACATCGACAGTGCCGAGAAAGCCCGGCGCGTGCTGCACGCGACCGGTGCCGATGGTTTGTTGATTGGCCGGGCCGCCCAGGGGCGGCCGTGGATTTTTCGTGAAATCGAGCATTTCCTGCGTACCGGTGAAGTCTTGCCGGCACCAGAGTTGGTCGAGGTGGAACGTATTCTGCTAGAGCATCTGGCCGCCCTGCACGCCTTCTATGGGGACGTGATGGGAGTACGCATTGCTCGCAAGCATGTCGGCTGGTATCTCGCCACCTTGCCGGGCGCCAAGGAATTCCGCGCTCAGTTCAATCGTTTGGATGAAACGCAGGCACAGGTCGCCACCGTTCGTGAGTTCTTCGCCGGACGCGACAAGAGCCTGGGAACAGGGGATGGAGAAGGGGTGGCCGCATGACGATGATGACCGAGACTTTAGTGAGTGGAACAACACCCGTGAGCGACAACGTCAATTTGAAACAGCACCTCAACACGCCGAGCGAAGAAGGCCAGACCCTTCGCGGGAGTGTCGAGAAGGCGCTGCACAATTATTTCGCCCACCTTGAGGGCGCTTCCGTCACGGATGTGTACAACCTGGTGCTCTCCGAAGTCGAGGCGCCCTTGCTTGAAAGCGTGATGAACTACGTCAAGGGCAACCAGACCAAAGCCAGTGAGCTGCTGGGCCTCAACCGTGGCACCTTGCGCAAAAAGCTCAAGCAGTACGATTTGCTGTAAGCATTCAATCAAACCAGAAAGGCGCCCGCGTAAAACCGGTCGCCTTTTTTGCTGACTTCCTTTGCTTTTGATGGAAATTGAGATGACCGACCAGACCACCCGCCTGCCGATCCGCCGCGCCTTGATCAGTGTTTCCGACAAGACCGGGATCCTCGAATTTGCCCGGGAGCTGGAAGCCCTGGGTGTGGAAATTCTCTCCACGGGCGGGACCTTCAAACTGCTGCAGGACAACGGCGTGGCCGCAGTAGAAGTCGCGGACTACACCGGTTTCGCAGAAATGATGGACGGTCGCGTCAAGACCCTGCACCCGAAAATCCACGGCGGCATCCTCGGCCGTCGCGGTATCGACGACGCCATCATGACCGAGCACGGCATCAAGCCGATCGACCTGGTGGCCGTTAACCTCTACCCGTTCGAAGCCACCATCAACAAGCCAGGTTGCGACCTGCCGACCGCCATCGAAAACATCGATATCGGCGGCCCGACCATGGTGCGCTCGGCGGCCAAGAACCATAAAGACGTGGCCATCGTGGTCAACGCCAGCGATTACGCCAGCGTCCTGGAAAACCTCAAGGCCGGTGGCCTGACCTACGCCCAGCGCTTCGACCTGATGCTCAAGGCGTTCGAACACACTGCCGCCTATGACGGCATGATCGCCAACTACATGGGCACCGTGAACCAAGCGGCGCCAACTTTGAGCACAGAAGGCCGCAGCCAGTTCCCGCGCACCTTCAACAGCCAGTTCATCAAGGCCCAGGAAATGCGCTACGGCGAGAACCCGCACCAGAGCGCGGCGTTCTATGTGGAAGCCAAGCCGGCCGAAGTGGGCATCGCCACCGCCACTCAACTGCAAGGTAAAGAACTCTCCTACAACAACGTGGCCGACACTGACGCTGCGCTGGAATGTGTGAAGAGCTTCGTCAAGCCGGCCTGCGTGATCGTCAAGCACGCCAACCCGTGCGGCGTGGCCGTCAGCCCGGACGCTGAAGGCGGTATCCGCCAGGCGTACGAACTGGCCTACGCCACCGACACCGAATCCGCATTCGGCGGCATCATCGCCTTCAACCGCGAACTGGATGCCGAGACCGCCAAGGCCATCGTCGAGCGTCAGTTCGTCGAAGTGATCATCGCCCCAAGCGTCAGCGAAGAAGCCCGCGCCATCGTCGCCGCCAAAGCCAACGTACGCCTGCTGGCCTGTGGCGAGTGGTCGGCAGACCGCGCCGCGGCCTGGGACTACAAGCGCGTCAATGGCGGCCTGCTGGTACAGAGCCGCGACATCGGCATGATCGGCAGCGATGACTTGAAAGTCGTGACCAAGCGCGCGCCGACCGAGCAAGAGATCAACGACCTGATCTTCGCCTGGAAAGTGGCCAAGTACGTCAAGTCCAACGCCATCGTCTACGCCAAGAACCGCCAGACCATCGGTGTCGGCGCCGGCCAGATGAGCCGTGTGAACTCGGCACGTATCGCCGCGATCAAGGCAGAACACGCCGGTTTGCAGGTGGTGGGTTCGGTGATGGCATCCGATGCGTTCTTCCCGTTCCGTGACGGCCTGGACAACGCCGCGAAAGCAGGCGTGACTGCCGTGATCCAACCGGGCGGCTCGATGCGTGATGCAGAAGTCATCGCCGCCGCTGATGAAGCGGGCATTGCGATGGTCTTCACCGGCATGCGCCACTTCCGCCACTGATTGACTGGATCTTTAGCGGGCACTGGCTTCATGTGGGAGCTGGCTTGCCTGCGATGGCATCACCTCGGTGCAACTGACACACCGAGGTGCCCGCATCGCAGGCAAGCCAGCTCCCACAGGAAAACAGCCAACAGTGCCCCCACGAATTTGCTCCATCCGAGGTTTTTGAAATGAATGTTTTGATCATTGGCAGCGGTGGCCGTGAACACGCCCTGGCCTGGAAAGTAGCCCAGGACCCACGCGTGCAGAAAGTCTTCGTGGCCCCCGGCAACGCCGGTACCGCCATCGAAGCCAAGTGCGAAAACGTCGCCATCGACGTGCTGGCCCTGGAGCAGTTGGCAGATTTTGCCGAGAAGAATGTTTCCCTGACCATCGTCGGCCCGGAAGTGCCGCTGGTGGCTGGCGTCGTGGATCTGTTCCGCAGCCGTGGCCTGGATTGCTTCGGCCCTACCGCGGGCGCCGCCCAGCTGGAAGGTTCGAAAGCCTTCACCAAGGACTTCCTGGCTCGCCACAAGATCCCGACGGCCGATTACCAGAACTTCACCGAGATTGAGCCGGCCCTGGCTTACCTGCGTGAGAAAGGCGCACCGATCGTGATCAAGGCCGATGGCCTGGCTGCCGGTAAAGGCGTGATCGTCGCCATGACCCTGCAGGAAGCCGAAGACGCCGTGCGCGACATGCTCGCCGGCAATGCCTTTGGTGACGCGGGTTCGCGTGTGGTCATCGAGGAATTCCTCGACGGCGAAGAAGCCAGCTTTATCGTGATGGTCGACGGCAAGAACGTATTGCCAATGGCCACCAGCCAGGACCACAAGCGCGTCGGCAACGGCGACAGCGGCCCGAACACCGGCGGCATGGGTGCCTACTCCCCGGCACCAGTGGTCACCGCCGACGTGCACCAGCGCGTCATGGACCTGGTGATCTGGCCAACCGTGCGTGGCATGGCCGATGAAGGCAACGTGTACACCGGTTTCCTTTACGCCGGCCTGATGATCGACAAAGCCGGTAACCCGAAAGTCATCGAGTTCAACTGCCGTTTCGGCGATCCGGAAACCCAACCGGTGATGCTGCGCCTGCAATCGAGCCTGGTGCTGCTGGTGGAAGCCGCCCTCGCCCAGGCCCTGGACAAGGTCGAAGCGCAATGGGACCCACGCCCGAGCGTCGGCATCGTGCTGGCGGCCGGTGGCTACCCTGCCGACTACGCCAAGGGCGATGTGATCGAAGGCCTCGACGCGGCCGCTGCGCTGGAAGGCAAGGTCTTCCATGCCGGCACCGCGCTCAAGGACGGCAAAGTTGTAACCGCCGGTGGCCGCGTATTGTGCGCCACCGCGATGGGTGCCAGTGTCGATGCCGCGCAACAACAGGCGTACAAACTGGCGGCGAAAATCGACTGGAAGGGCTGCTTCTACCGCACCGACATTGGCTACCGTGCCATTGCCCGCGAACGTGGTGAGAACAACTGAGCAGCTACACTTGCAGTAGCTATCCGTTCGGTTAGGTAAGGGCCTTTGGCCCTTGCCGTACCCTGTCGCCCCGCGCATAGTTAACCCGTGCATCCAACTACCGAAGGGATTTCGCCGTGCGCTGGCTCAGGATCGCCATAGGTTTCACAATCAGTCTGCTGACTTTGCTCTGCTTGCTACCGGCCCAGGCCGCCGCGCAAGGCAGTGGCTGGGCGGTATTGCTTGATGAACAGGCCGACCTGCAACTGAGCGACATCCGTTCCTCCCGCTACACCAATCAATTCAGCCCCATCGAACTGGACCGCATCACTGCCGCGCAGCCGGACGGTGCGTTGTGGGTGCGTTTCAGGTTGCAGCCTGGCAAGCACGAACAAGTGCTGCGGGTGTTCGCCCCGGACCTGTCCAGCCTGAGCCTGTACGTGCTGGACGGCGACACCCTGGTGGAGCAACAAATCACCGGCACTCGCCAACCCCAGGCTGAGCGTCCGTTGCCCAGCAGCGACTTCATGTTACCGATGCCCCAGAGCCAACAGCCTCTGGAGGTGTACCTGCGGCTGGTTTCGGAACACGAACTGCGCCCTTACATCACCCTGGAACCTGCGGTACTGGCCGCCGCCAACCAGAACCAGACGCTGATCTACGGCCTGCTGTTTGGCGTGCTGTCGATGTTGATCCTGCACAACCTCACGCGCTTCGCCTACCACCGCTCGCGCAGCAGCCTGTGGCTGGCCGCGTGCGAGTTCCTGTTGATGCTCAGCCTGGCGCTGCTACTCAACCTGGTGGGGCCGTGGCTGCCGAACTGGCACGCGATCCAGACCCCTGGCGCCTACCTGGCCCTGCTGCTGACCGCGCCCTGCGGGCTGATGTTTGCCTACCGCTTCTTCATGCCCCTGGGCCCGCATCCGCTGAATAAGGTGTTGATGGCTGACATCCTGCTGATCATCCTATGTGGCCTGCTGCTGTTGTTCGTCAATACCTTGCCGTTGAACATCATCACCTATGCCCTGGTCGCGCTGGCGGGCCTGAGCATGCTGTTTGTCTCGGCCTATCACTGGCAAAAAGGCTACCGCCCGGCGCGCTTGTTCGTCGCGGCCATGGTGGTGTTCAACATCGGCACGCTGATCATCCTGCCCGCGCTGCTCGGCCTCACCCTGGTGGCGCCACAAGGCCTGATCGTCACCCTGCTGAGCTTTATCTGCCTCAGCGGCCTGCTGATGAGCCTGGCCCTCGGCGAGCGCCAGCGCGCCATTGTCGAAACCCGCTTCAGCCTCAGCCGCGACCTGGCGGCCAGCAACGCCGAAATCGCCGCCAAGGCCGAGTTCCTGGCGAAGATCAGCCACGAAATTCGCACCCCCATGAACGGTGTGCTGGGCATGACCGAGTTGCTGCTGGGTACGCCGTTGTCGGTTAAGCAACGCGACTATGTGCAGACCATCCACAGCGCCGGTAATGAGTTGCTCACCCTGATCAACGAGATTCTCGACATTTCCAAGCTCGAATCCGGCCAGATCGAACTCGATGATGTGCAGTTCGATCTCAATGCACTGATCGACGACTGCCTGAGCATCTTCCGCGCCAAGGCCGAGCAACAGAATGTCGAGCTGATCAGCTTTATTCAGCCCCAGGTGCCACGGGTGATCAGCGGTGACCCGACGCGGCTGCGCCAGGCGTTGCTGAGCCTTCTGGAAAACGCCCTGCACAAAACCGATGAAGGCGAAGTGCTGATCGTTGTCGCCCTGGATGAGCGCAGCACCAAGCCGCGCCTGCGTATTGCCGTGCAAGACAGCGGCATCCCCATGGAAGCCGCCGAACGCGACGCCTTGCTGCACAGCGAACTGCACAGCAAAAACTTCCTCTCGGCGACGCGCTTGAGTGGCCACCTGGGCCTGGTCATCGCCCGCCAACTGATCCTGTTGATGAACGGCGAGTTCGGCGTCAAGAGCGGCAGTCACCAGGGCAGCACCCTGTGGCTGACGCTGCCCCTGGACCCTGAACGGCTGGAGCACCCGACCAGCGACCTCGACGGCCCGCTCAAGGACGCCCGCGTGCTGGTGGTGGACGACAACGACACCTGCCGCAAAGTGCTGGTGCAGCAATGCACGGCCTGGGGCCTGAACGTCAGCGCCGCGCCTTCGGGCAAGGAAGCCCTGGCGCTGCTGCGCACCAAGGCGCACCTGCGTGATTACTTCGATGTGGTGCTGCTGGACCAGAACATGCCCGGCATGACCGGCATGCAACTGGCGGCGAAGATCAAGGAAGACCCGAGCCTGAACCACGACATCCTGCTGATCATGCTCACCGGCATCAGTAACGCGCCGAGCAAGATCATTGCGCGCAACTGCGGGATCAAGCGCATCCTCGCCAAACCGGTGGCGGGCTATACCCTCAAGACCACCCTGGCCGATGAACTGACCCAGCGCAGCAAAGGCGCCCTCGTTGCACGCCCGGCCCCCAGCGCGCCGGTAGCCATCACCGTACCCAGTGATTTCCGCATCCTGGTGGCCGAAGACAACAGCATCTCCACCAAAGTGATTCGCGGCATGCTCGGCAAGCTCAACCTCAACCCGGACACCGCCAGCAACGGCGAAGAAGCGCTGCAAGCGATGAAAGCCCAGCGCTATGACCTGGTATTGATGGACTGCGAGATGCCGATCCTCGATGGTTTCTCTGCCACGCAGCAACTGCGGGCGTGGGAAGTCAGCCACCAACGCGTGCGCACGCCGGTGGTGGCGCTCACGGCGCACATTCTCTCGGAACACAAAGAACGCGCACGCCAGGCAGGCATGGACGGGCATATGGCCAAGCCGGTGGAGCTGTCGCAACTGCGCGAGCTGGTGGACTACTGGGTGGCGCAGCGCCAACAGCGCCCGGAACACGCCCCATCCTGAACCTGAAATACCATCCCCTGTGGGAGCTGGCTTGCCTGCGATAGCGATGTATCAGTCACTGATGTGTTAACCGACCCACCGCTATCGCAGCATAGGTATCTACACAACTTCGGTACGACGCTAAACCTATGGCGAGGGAGCTTGCTCCCGTGACGGCCGGACAGCCTACACTTATCTACCTGCCGCCCCGCGATCAAACTGTGGGAGCTGGCTTGCCTGCGAAGACGGCCTGGCAGTCAACACAGTTGGATTGTGTACATATCCATTGCTGCGGTAACGGCC